>NZ_QTLF01000059.1:0-11510 GCF_003434395.1 Bacteroides sp. AM23-12 | reverse complement strand
CGGGCGCCGCGCAGCTTGAAGCCGTGGTTGTGTCCGATTACTACGGCACGGTGAGGGTCGCAAAGGATGATCTGAGCACCCATGTCGATGAGCTTGTCTACAAAGAACAGGCGGCTTTCGAACATCTTCTGGTGGATCAGTACGCTTCCTTTGGCTTGGGTGGCCACTACGAGCATCACGCTCAGCAAGTCGGGTGTCAGTCCCGGCCAGGGGGCGTCGGCAATGGTCATGATGGAGCCGTCGATAAATGATTCTA
Source organism: Bacteroides sp. AM23-12 (assembly GCF_003434395.1). Classification (NCBI taxonomy): domain Bacteria; kingdom Pseudomonadati; phylum Bacteroidota; class Bacteroidia; order Bacteroidales; family Bacteroidaceae; genus Bacteroides; species Bacteroides sp. AM23-12. Next base: position 11,254 of record NZ_QTLF01000059.1, on the reverse strand, counting down.
TTTCGTATGTTTCCTGTGCGGGGACGTAGATATCGTCTCCCCTCTGTTCCAGTTTGATGCCCAGCCGGCGGAAACTTTCGGGGATGATGCCGAGGTTCTCGTAGGAAACGTTTTTAATGGTAATTTCGCTTTTGGTCATGGCAGCCATGCCGATGAAACTCCCGACTTCGATCATGTCGGGCAATACGGTGTGCTGTGTGCCGTGCAGTTCTTCCACGCCCTCGATGGTGAGCAGATTGGAAGCGATGCCGCTGATCTTTGCTCCCATCCGGTTGAGCATACGGCAGAGCTGCTGCAAGTAGGGTTCGCAGGCGGCATTGTAAATGGTGGTAGTGCCTTTTGCCAGTACGGCAGCCATCAGAATGTTGGCTGTACCGGTCACGGACGCTTCATCAAGCAGCATATAGCTGCCTTGAAGCCTGTCGGCCGTTATCTCATAGATGCCCCGCGACTCGTCATAACGGAAGTCAGCTCCCAAATTCTGAATCCCCACAAAGTGGGTGTCCAGACGACGGCGACCGATCTTATCTCCGCCCGGCTTCGAGATCAACGCTTTCCCGAAACGTGCCACCATCGGACCGATCAGCATCACCGACCCCCGAAGGCTTGAACACTTCTTCAAGAACTCATCACTCTCCAAATAAGCCAGATCGACGTTCTCCGCCTTAAAACTGTAGGTATCAACGCCTTCCTTTGCAACCGTTACTCCCATCTCCCGCATAAGCTGAATCAGATTGTTGACATCCAGAATGTCAGGTATATTGTTCACCGTCACTTTTTCAGCAGTCAGCAACGTGGCACAGATAATCTGCAAAACTTCGTTTTTGGCTCCTTGCGGATGAATCTCCCCGCTAAGCCGATGTCCTCCTTCAATTACAAATGAAGCCATTTATTTTAAGTAATAGGTAATAAATAACAAGTAATAGGTAATAGGTAATAGGTAATAAGTAATAATAAGTAAGATTCTCAATACACGCAACACGCCGAACGCAGCTATGCTATTACTTATTACCTATTACTTATTACCTTTTAATATCTTCTCCGCGGATTATTATTCCGATTATTATTGTAGTTCACCTTTGGGCGGTAGTTCTGGTTCAGGCGTTCTGCCATCAGTCGGATGATGTCGTCTGTCAGTTGTAGTTTGCCGCCGGAAAGTTCGTAGAGGTCTTCCGCAATTTTGCGGTCGTCTACGGTATCTTTGTTCCATGCCATGTAGTCTTTCTTCATGTGGTTGCAGATCATGGCTGTCAGATTTCTCTTGTCGTTTCCTTCGGGAAGTTCGCAGGCTTTCTTGATCAGCACTTCCAGCGTGTGTCCGTAGTGGCGGTAGCGCATGCGGGTAGTAGAATATGGGATCGGTTCCGGCTTGGTCACCAGGTTGTCTTCGCGGATGATTTCGTAGGGATAGTCAATATCCAGCTCAAAACCGGACATGATGGCCAGGTGATCCCAAAGTTTATGCTTGAAATCGGGCACATCACGCAAATGGGGGAACATATTTCCCATAATGTTGATAATTGTGTTAGCACAACGCTGACGCTCGGCACGGTCCTGAATGGTCAACGCATAATCTACCATGTTCTGTATGCTGCGGCCGTACTCGGGAAGCGGCATTCTTTTCTGCTGGGTATTGTATTGCATCTTTTAAATTAAAAATTTTGAAATTAAAAATTAAAAGTCGGAGGACGACGGTCACTCACTAATCACTGTTTCCCGCCAAAGGCGGTTCACTTACTGAGGCACTTTTTTCTACTGAAGTGCGTTATTCAAGAAGCGACTTCTTCGGCAACGAGGCTACAAATTCTTTCAGATAGAAAGGTTCGAAGTAGGCCACATCTTTATAGTCTTCTCTGGCAACTGCTTTTTCTGCCAGCGGATACATCATCTTCGCCAACGGATGGATGTCATCGATAAAATGCGCATTCGGATGCGTAATCTTCTCACGACATTTGGCGGCTCCATTTCCGTAGAAATAAACGGGCGCTTCGTTCAGAAACTCCAGATAGGAATTCTCATCGACAATATCGGCGGCGATAGCACGCTTCACGTTCAAGGCACGGTCGTAAACGGCAGCGTACACTTCCATACGGCGGGCATCGAGCATCGGGCAGAGCAACGCATCTTCCGGCAAATCGTGATACAGCAACACGGGCACACTCAGCACTTCGAGCGTAGGAAGACCGATCAAGGGTACATTCCGTCCGTAACAAATGCCTTTTGCCATCGAAACTCCAATCCGCAATCCTGTGTATGATCCCGGACCGCAACTCACTGCAACTGCATCTAAAGGTATGGCATGACTATCAATGAACGACAACGCTTCATCAACAAATACTCCCAAAGACACGGCGTGTGAAGGGCCCTTCAAGTCTTCTTTCACAAAAATCGTCTGTCCGTCTTGACTTGCCGCTACCGAGCAAACAGTGGTAGAGGTTTCAATATTCAGTATACACGACATAAAAATCAGCTTATTAAATTGTCGCAAATTTACATGATTATTTCCAATTCTTAAAATATTCGTGTACTTTTGCACAAAACTTTAAGTATATGATACAGTCGATGACAGGATACGGCAAAGCTACGGCCGAACTTCCAGATAAAAAGATAAACGTAGAAATCAAGTCGCTCAACAGCAAAGCAATGGATCTTTCCACTCGCATCGCTCCGGCTTATCGTGAAAAAGAGATCGAAATCCGCAACGAAATCTCCAAAGTGCTGGAACGTGGAAAGGTGGACTTCAGCCTCTGGATAGAGAAAAAAGAGAGTGCGGAAAGCGCGACTCCTATCAACCAAGTGTTGGTGGAAGGCTACTACAAACAGATTCAGGCGATCTCGGAAAATCTCGGCATCCCCGTCCCTACCGACTGGTTTCAGACGTTGCTCCGTATGCCGGACGTTATGTCTAAGACTGAAATCCAAGAGTTGACGGAAGAAGAATGGGAAATGGTACGTGCCACCGTTCTCGAAGCAATCGGTCATCTGGTAGACTTCCGCAAACAGGAAGGCGCCGCACTGGAAAAGAAGTTCCGCGAAAAGATAGCTAACATCGCACTATTGCTCGAAAAGATAACTCCTTACGAAAAAGAACGGGTGGAGAAAGTCAAGGAACGTATCACCGACGCGCTCGAAAAGACGCTGAACACGGACTACGACAAGAACCGACTGGAACAAGAACTGATCTACTACATCGAAAAGCTGGATGTCAACGAGGAAAAACAACGTCTCACCAACCACCTGAAATATTTCATCAGCACGCTGGAAAGCGGCAACGGACAAGGCAAAAAACTCGGTTTCATCGCTCAGGAAATGGGACGGGAAATCAATACGCTTGGCAGCAAGTCCAACCATGCCGAAATGCAGAAAATCGTTGTGCAAATGAAAGATGAACTGGAACAGATCAAGGAACAGGTGCTGAACGTAATGTAATTATTTAATAGTAAGTTGAAAATTGAAAATGTCGACATTTTCAGTTTTCAACTTTCAATTCTCAATTAAACAAATGACTGGCAAGTTAATTATTTTTTCTGCCCCGTCCGGTTCGGGCAAATCGACTATTATCAACTATCTGCTGACGCAGAACTTAAATCTCGCGTTCTCCATTTCTGCAACCAGCCGCCCACCGCGCGGGACGGAGAAACACGGGGTCGAATATTTCTTCCTTACTCCCGAAGAGTTCCGTTGTCGCATTGAGAACAACGAGTTTTTGGAATACGAAGAAGTATACAAGGATCGGTATTACGGAACGCTGAAAGAACAAGTGGAAAAGCAGTTGGAGAAGGGGCAGAACGTAGTATTCGACTTGGATGTAGTAGGCGGATGCAACATCAAAAAGTATTACGGTGAGCGTGCATTGTCCATCTTTGTACAGCCGCCCTCCATCGAAGAACTCCGTTGCCGGCTGACGGGTCGGGGCACGGATGAGCCCGAAGTAATCGAATGCCGCATCGCAAAGGCGGAATACGAAATGACTTTTGCTCCCCAGTTTGATCGTGTCATCGTCAATGATGATCTGGAGGCGGCAAAGGCTGAGACACTGAAAGTTATCAAAGAATTTCTAAATAAGGAATGAAAGAGTCTCTGAAAAGACAAAAACTAAAAACCGGAATCTTCAGCGGGTCATTCAATCCGGTACACATCGGACATCTGGCCTTGGCCAACTATCTTTGCGAGTATGAAGGACTGGACGAAATTTGGTTTATGGTCAGCCCGCAAAACCCACTGAAAGCGGGAACGGAGCTATGGCCGGACGACCTGCGTCTCCGGTTAGTAGAACTTGCCACAGAAGAATATCCCCGCTTCCGCTCTTCAGACTTCGAGTTTCATCTGCCCCGCCCTTCATACAGCGTACATACGTTAGAAAAGCTACATGAAACCTATCCGGAACGGGACTTCTACTTAATTATCGGCTCGGATAACTGGGCCCGCTTCGACCGCTGGTATCAATCGGAGCGCATCATCAAAGAAAACCGTATTCTTATCTATCCCCGCCCCGGATTCCCGGTAAATGAAAACGGGCTGCCCGAAACAGTCCGTCTGGTCCATTCGCCTACCTTTGAAATAAGTTCTACGTTTATCCGTCAGGCACTTGATGAGAAGAAAGATGTAAGATACTTCTTGCATCCAAAGGTTTGGGAGTATATTAGAGAATATATCCGACAGAGTATAAGGGAGCACTGATCATCTACTCTTTGAGACGATGAAGCGTAATCATTATGATTTCCGCCGGAGCACCAATGCGTACAGGCATCTGAGAAGTACCGATCCCATTAGTAACAATCAATGGCATTTTAGTTGAATTGTACGCCAGTCCGGTCAGAAAGCGGGTGCCGTAGTGGGAGTTCTGTATCGGGGCGTAACCGAATACGCGTACCTGTCCACCATGAGTATGTCCCGCCAAAGCGATGTCCGTGTTGGCCACCGAAACATCCTCCACGTAGTCGGGAGTATGCACCAACAAGATAACGAAGTCGTTGGGAGAAAGCGCCAGTGTGGGCGACACCCCATTTTGTTTCAAGTCGAAAGGATTGCGTACTCCGGCAAGGATAATCTGCTGACCGTCTTTGCGTAATGTATCGACTTCGTGTTCCAGCGGACGCATCCCGTAATGCTTCATCGTGCGGATTATTTCGTCATGGCAGCGTTCATAATCATTATTTCCCATTACTCCGAAAGTTCCCATCGGTGTTTTCACACGGGCCAATGCGGCAAATAACGGTTCTACGTATTCACAGCCTTCCTGATAGTCTCCTCCCATCAGCAAGACGTCCGGTTTCTGGGCGATCAAAAGATCGACAAGGTTGTTCAAGCCTTTCTCTTTCAGCAGACTCTTGTAATGCAAGTCGGAAATGAAGGCGATGCGGAAGCCTTCGAAGGCTTCGGGGACATCACGGTGGGTGAAGTCATATTCCACGACACGGTCTATGCCGCTATAAGTGGCAGGGACGTTCACGGTAGAAGACGTGATCTTCGTTCCGCGAAGTACCAAATTACGTTCTTCCTGCTCGGTCGCAGCTTCTTTCTTCGCTGTTTTCTTCTGCTTTTTCGTCGAAACTTTCAAGTCGGCAAGCTGAGAATGATCCGGAGCAAACAAGCCGTCGATAGCGGCGGAACTGTCCGGACGGACGGAATCGACATTGAGCACAGGACGAGGCAGGATCGATACAACATTCTTCTTTGACTTACAAGATACGAACAGGAATAATACGAATATTATGAACAGGTAATTTATTTTTTTCATCTTCTTTGGTTTATTTTCTTCTACATATAACACATTCCCCCACTATTTGAGGCGCAAAGATAGGAAAAATCATGTATCTTTGTCCGTCAAAACTTATTATTATATATTAAAGCATGGAAGAAGTAAAGCGTAACTCGCTGCGTGCGTGGATATTAGCAGCACGTCCCAAGACTCTGACAGGAGCCATTACGCCGGTCATGATCGGTAGCGCACTTGCTTATATGGATGGACATTTTCAATGGTTGCCGGCCCTTATCTGCTGCCTGTTCGCCGGTCTGATGCAAATTGCCGCCAATTTTATCAACGACCTCTTCGACTACCTCAAAGGAACCGACCGCGAAGACCGGCTGGGACCGGAACGAGCCTGCGCACAGGGCTGGATTTCACCGAGAGCCATGCGAAACGGAATCATCGTCACCGTCCTGTTCGCCTGTCTGATCGGATCTGCGCTGCTGTTTTATGCCGGATGGGAGCTGATCATAGTAGGGCTTCTCTGCGTACTCTTCGCTTTCCTCTATACCACAGGCCCTTATCCATTATCCTACAACGGCTGGGGCGATGTTCTGGTCATCGTATTTTTCGGATTCGTCCCCGTGGGTGGAACGTACTACGTACAGGCGCTGACATGGACTTCGGACACAACGGTAGCTTCTCTGATCTGCGGACTGCTGATTGATACCTTGCTGGTAGTCAACAATTACCGAGACCGTGAAGCGGATGCACGGAGCGGAAAGCGGACGGTCATCGTTCGTTTTGGCGAGAAGTTCGGACGCTATCTTTATTTGATGCTGGGGGTGGCAGCAAGTCTTCTGTGTTTCTGGTTCTTCTTCGAAGGACACTTGTTTGCCGCACTTCTTCCGTTACTCTACCTGATTCCTCATGTCCTCACATGGAGACGGATGGTGCAGATTCACAGTGGTAAAAAATTAAACAGCATACTAGGTGAGACTTCACGTAATATGCTGTTAATGGGTATTTTGCTATCAATAGGATTCTTGATCCGACATTGATTTATTTTCCGTACATCTTTTCGTAATAGCCTTGATAGTCTCCGCTGGTCACCTCTTCCACCCAGTCTTGATTTTCAAGATACCATACGATTGTCTTCACGATGCCATCTTCAAATTTCGTTTCGGGATACCAGCCCAAGGCGTTCGTGATCTTCGTGGGATCAATGGCATAACGCTGGTCGTGCCCCAGACGGTCTTTGACAAAAGTGATCAGATCGTTGTTGATCCAGTCAACGGAGATTTCTCCGTCTTCACCTTTCACTTTCTTTTTGAGGACCTGACGATATTCCGGTTTCTCAGTCATTAGTTTACGGATAGTGGCAATGGTCAGCTTCACAATTTCAAGATTGGTTTCTTCGTTGTGACCACCTACGTTGTACACTTCGCCCTCTTTGCCTTCGCGCACTACCAAGTCGATCGCTTTGCAGTGGTCTTCTACGTAAAGCCAGTCGCGCACGTTGCTTCCGTCACCGTAGACAGGCAGATGTTTGCCTTCGAGTATATTCTTGATAATCAATGGAATCAGTTTTTCGGGAAAATGATAGGGGCCGTAGTTGTTGGAACAGCGGGTGATCGTTACCGGCATTTTATAAGTGTCGTGATAAGCCATGACTACCATGTCGGCACTGGTTTTCGAAGCACTGTACGGGCTGTGCGGACAAAGCGGGGTTTCTTCCGTGAAGTAGCCTTCCGCACCGAGCGAGCCGTACACCTCGTCGGTAGATACCTGATGGTAGCGCACTCCTTTTCTCCAGGTAGGATATCCCTGTTCGTCCTTACCCATCACCCAGGCACGGCGGGCACAATCCAGCAGATTCTGCGTACCGAGGATGTTGGTGATCAGAAACAGTTGCGGGTTTTCGATACTGCGGTCTACATGGCTTTCGGCGGCGAAGTTCACGACATAGTCGAAACGGTATTCGGCAAAAAGGCTGTCCACCACTTCGCGGCTGCAAATGTCTCCTTTGATAAAGAAACAACGTTCGTTGTCGATATCTTTGGCAATAGTTCCCAGATTACCCGCATACGTCAGGGCGTCAAGAACCACCACTTTTATATCGCTGTGCTTGGCCAAGATATACTTAATATAATTGGCGCCAATAAATCCTGCGGCACCGGTCACCAGATAAGTTTTCATATATGATTATTTATGTTTATTTCAAGGGTTGTTTAGACAGTTCTATCAGGTATTTACCGTATTCGGTCTTTTCGAGTTTCTGTCCAAGCAGCAGCAATTGTCCGGACGAAATCCATCCTTGCCGCCAGGCTATCTCTTCGATACAGCTGACGTAGAAGCCTTGCCGGTTCTGAATGGTAGCCACGAAGTTGGAGGCTTCGAGCAGGCTGTCGCAGTTTCCGGTATCCAGCCATGCGAATCCGCGTCCGAACAGTTCCACGTTCAGTGTTCCTTCTTCGAGGTACAGGCGGTTCAAGTCCGTTATCTCATATTCTCCACGTGCCGAAGGGCGGAGAGAAGCCGCTTTTTCCGTCACGGTAGCGTCGTAGAAATAAAGTCCGGGAACGGCATAATTACTTTTCGGCACCAGTGGCTTTTCTTCCAGAGAAATCACTTTGCCTTGTTCGTCGAACTCCACTACCCCGTAAGCCCGAGGATCTTTCACGTAATAGCCGAAGATGCAGGCTCCCTTCTCCACACCGGCAGCACGCCGGAGCATAGCGGAAAACCCTTGTCCATAAAACATATTGTCCCCAAGAATCAGACAACCTGCCTCACCGTTCAAGAAATCAGCTCCCAACACAAAGGCTTGTGCCAGTCCGTTAGGCTGCTCCTGTATTTTGTAAGAGAAAGACATCCCGAGCTCCTCACCTGAGCCCAACAAGTCCCGAAACATCGGCAAATCACGCGGAGTAGAGATGATCAAGACCTCCCGTATCCCTGCCAGCATAAGCGTAGACAGCGGATAATAGATCATCGGCTTGTCGTATACGGGCATGATTTGTTTGGAAATCGCTTTGGAAAGCGGATAAAGACGAGTGGCGCTTCCACCGGCCAGAATAATTCCTTTCATTGTCGTCTGAGTTATTCATTTTACTGTGTGCAAAGGTCGGAAAGAAATCTGACGTGACAAAATGAATTGTAAGAAATCTATCCTGCCAGTTCAATAACTTCGAGGTCTTTGAACGTTCCGTTGTCGATGACAAAGCGCACCATTGTCCGCACTTTATGGAAACCGGACATCCCTGCGGCTCCGGGATTGATGTGCAGCATGTCCAACGTTTTGTCGTATTTCACCTTTAATATATGGGAGTGTCCGCTGATGAAAAGTTTCGGCGGACGTGCCATCAAACTGCCGATAACCGAAGGGTCGTACTTGCCCGGATACCCGCCGATATGCTTGATCAGCACTTCCGCTCCGTCCACCGTGAAGCGGTTCACCTGCGGGAACATCTTCCGTATTTCTTGCCCGTCTATGTTGCCGTAAACTGCCCGCAGGGGCCGGAAAGCCGCCAACTTCTCGGCTACTTCTACCGAACCGATATCTCCGGCATGCCAGATTTCGTCGCACGATTCAAAATATTCGAGATATTTTTCGTCCCAATAAGCGTGGGTATCGGACAATAATCCAATTCTTGTCATAATTTTCTTTGTTTAGTCCTGCAAAGATACTATATTTGGGAAAATCTTAAAGCACATGGAAAGCAAATATAATTATTTCAAACGTGATATCAGCTGGCTCTCATTCAACTATCGGGTGTTGCTCGAAGCGCTGGATGAGCACCTGCCGCTATACGAGCGCATCAATTTCATCTCCATCTACTCCTCCAATCTGGAAGAGTTTTACAAAATCCGGGTGGCGGACCACAAGGCCGTGGCATCCGGCGCAACGGAGAGCGATGAAGAAACCGTACAATCCGCCCGCGAACTCGTGGAAGAAATCAACCACGAAGTAAACCGCCAGCTGGACGACCGTGTACGCATTTACGAAGAAAAGATACTGCCCGCCCTGCGCAAAAACCACATCATCTTCTACCAGGACAGACATGTGGAACCGTTTCACCAGCAGTTTATCAAGGACTTTTTCCGGGAAGAAATCTTCCCCTACCTGCAACCCGTGCCCGTATCGAAAGACAAAATCGTCTCTTTTCTGCGAGACAACCGGCTCTACCTCGCCATCCGCCTCTATCCGAAGGAAAACAGGAACCCCGCCAACCGGCAGCCTTTCTATTTCGTCATGAAGCAGCCGTACGCCAAAGTGCCCCGTTTCATCGAACTTCCGCCCCGTGGAAACAACTATTACATCATGTTCACCGAGGACATCATCAAAGCGAACCTCAACCTTATTTTCCCCGGCTACGACGTCGATTCGAGCTACTGCATCAAAATATCCCGTGACGCCGACATTCTGATAGATGACACCGCCAGCAGCGCCGACCTCGTAGCCCAACTGAAAAAGAAGGTAAAAAAACGCAAGATAGGCGACGTCTGCCGCTTTGTCTACGACCGTGCCATGCCGCAAGACTTCCTCGACTTTCTGGTCGACGCCTTCCGCATCCACCGTGACGAACTCGTCCCCGGCGACAAGCACCTGAACCTCGAAGACCTGCGCCACCTGCCCAACCCGAACAAGTCTCTACGCCGCATCGAAAAGCCGCAACCGATGAAGCTGAACATCCTCGACGAAAAAGAATCGATCTTCAACTACGTCGCCCAAAAGGATCTGCTGCTGTATTACCCGTACCACTCCTTCGAGCACTTCACCCACTTCCTCTACGAAGCAGTGCACAATCCGGAGACGCGCGAAATCATGGTCACCCAATACCGTGTAGCCGAAAACTCAGCCGTCATCAACACCTTGATAGCCGCCGCGCAGAACGGCAAGAAAGTCACCGTATTTGTCGAGCTCAAAGCCCGTTTCGACGAAGAGAACAACCTCGCCACCGCCGAAATGATGCAAGCCGCCGGCATCAAAATCATTTACAGCATCCCCGGACTAAAAGTACACGCCAAAGTGGCCCTCGTCCGTCGCCGCGGACTGAATGGAGAGAAAATCCCCAGCTACGCCTACATCAGCACGGGCAACTTCAACGAAAAGACCGCCACCCTATACGCCGACTGTGGACTTTTCACCTGCCGCAAGGAAATAGTGAACGACCTTTACAACCTCTTCCGCACCCTGCAAGGCAAGGAAGATCCGAAATTCACCACTCTCCTCGTCGCCCGCTTCAACCTCATACCGGAACTGAACCGCCTCATCGACCGTGAAATATCCCTTGCCGACCAAGGCAAAGGCGGACGTATCATCCTCAAAATGAACGCCCTCCAAGACCCCGCAATGATCGACCGACTCTACGAGGCCTCCGAACACGGCGTGCAGATCGACCTCATCGTCCGCGGCATCTGCTGCCTCATACCGGAGCAGTCATACAGCCGTAACATCCGTGTCACCCGCATTGTCGACAGTTTTCTGGAGCACGCCCGCATCTGGTATTTCGGCAACGAAGGGCACCCCAAAGTATACATGGGCTCGCCCGACTGGATGCG
>NZ_QTLF01000058.1:0-11942 GCF_003434395.1 Bacteroides sp. AM23-12 | reverse complement strand
TGATAGCATTTACCTTTACACCGGCAGCGTTAGCTTTCGCTTTCGGGAGGATGATTTCATCGCTGTGCTCGCCGGCGGGTTCGCTGGTGGCAGCTTTGCCGTGATCGTGTCCTCCGCTGCATTCACCTTCGTGTGAATGGTCGGCTCCTTCGGCTTCGTGGTCATGACCTTCCGCTTCGTGGTCATGTCCTTCGTGTTCATCATGATTGTGTGTGACGGTCTCGTGGTCATGCCCTTCATGACCAGTATTTTTACTATTGCAAGAGCCCAGGACGAATAATCCTATGACTCCTATAAAGATAAGTTTCTTCATAAATGTTGTTTTCCTACTAAGTTTTACTGTTTTTGTACGCTACAAAGATAGAGTAACGCAGATGCAACTTGCTTGCATTTACGTTATTACGCAAAAACAGAGTAGGGAGGGGCCCGAAGTGAGGAGGTACGAGGTATTTTCGTACCGTGCAGGGATTCACGATAGATGTAGTAATTTTTGACTCGTCTTTCCTGCGGTCGTAATAAATGTTCGATGATCGTATCCGTAAACAGGGTGGCGACGAATACGTAATTCGGTCCGCTGTCCGTGTGCACGGAGGGGATGGGGGAGTGGAAGCGGGTCATGCATTCGCTGCTGCAACATGAATCGCTTGCGGGGTGATGATGGTGGTTGGGGCATTGCTGCTCTACCGGTTGGTCCTGCTTCATGCAGATCATCCCGTTGGGGTGGTGGTGATGGGGAATAACGGCGGCTACCAACATAATGATGTTGATAAAGAATAGCATCGTTACTATGAATCGTTTCTTCCCTTTCATCCTTTATTGCAGAACCTAAGTCTATTATTAAATTTGCACAAATATACAAATACTTTTTCTTTCACCTAAAGCAGATAATGTCTTTTTATTGTTTATTATTTCTTTTCCAGTTCCTGCAACGAATCCATCTTCTTCTTTTCGAGGAATTCGTAGATGCCGCAAAGATGCTCCGTCACCTTCTTATTGCCGAATTCGTAGACCTTTGTCACCAGTCCGTCAAGGAAGTCACGGTCGTGCGAAACGACGATCAGGGTGCCGTCGAAATCCATCAGCGCTTGCTTGAGGATATCTTTGGTTTTCATGTCGAGGTGGTTGGTCGGCTCGTCCAGAATCAGGAGGTTGACCGGTTCCAGCAGGAGCTTGATCATTGCCAGGCGGGTACGTTCGCCACCCGAAAGCACTTTCACTTTCTTCATAGATTCTTCCGGCCCGCCGAACATGAAGGCGCCCAGCAAGTCACGTATCTTGTTGCGGATTTCTCCTTTTGCCACGTCGTCAATCGTCTGGAAAACCGTGAGGTTTTCGTCCATCAGCGAGGCTTGATTCTGCGCGAAATATCCGATTTGTACGTTATGTCCCAGCGTCAGCGTGCCGTCGTGGTCGATTTCGTTCATGATACATTTCACCAGTGTCGATTTACCTTCACCGTTCTTGCCTACGAAAGCCACCTTGTCGCCACGTTCAATTGTCAGGTTGGCGTTGCGGAACACGACATGGTCGCCGTACGTCTTTCCGACACCTTCCATCGTGACGGGATAACTGCCCGAACGGGGCGAAGGCGGGAATTTCAGCCGCAGTGCCGAAGTATCTTCCTCGTCTACTTCCAGCAATTCCAGCTTTTCCAGCATCTTGACACGGCTCTGCACTTGCAAAGTCTTCGAATACGTCCCCTTGAAACGTTCGATGAAGGCTTCCGTTTCGGCGATGAACTTCTGTTGCTCGTCATAAGCCTTCTGTTGCTGTTCGCGGCGTTCCTTGCGCAGTTGCAGGTATTGGGAGTAGTTTACTTTATAGTCGTAGATGCGGCCCATCGTTACTTCAATGGTGCGGGTGGTGATGTTGTCCACGAATTTGCGGTCGTGGCTGATCACGATGACCGCTTTGCCGTTATTGATCAGAAAATCTTCCAGCCATTGGATCGATTCGATGTCGAGGTGGTTGGTCGGCTCGTCAAGCAGGAGTACGTCCGGTTTTTGCAGCAGCAGTTTGGCGAGCTCGATGCGCATGCGCCAGCCTCCGCTGAAGTCGCTCGTCTGACGTTGAAAATCTTCGCGTGTGAATCCGAGTCCGAGTAATGATTTCTCTACGTCCTCTTCGTAATTGGTTGCGTCGATGGAGTAAAATTTTTCGCTGAGGGCGGACACTTCCTCGATCAGTGCCATGTAGCTGTCACTTTCGTAATCCGTCCGTGTTTCCAGCTCCTTGTTCAGTGCGTCTATCCGTGCTTCCATCTCATGTAGATGCGCGAAAGCCTGTGCCGTTTCGGCAAACACGGTTCTGCCGTCTTCCGTCATCAAATGCTGCGGGAGATAGGCTACTACGCAATCCTTGGGGGCCGAAACCTTGCCACGGGTAGGCTGTCGGACTCCTGCCAGAATCTTGAGTAAGGTACTTTTTCCCGCTCCGTTTTTTCCCATCAGGGCGATGCGGTCTTTTTCATTAATAACGAAAGAAATATCACTAAATAGGGTAGTGCCGCTAAACTCTACGGCTAGTCCGTCTATCGAAATCATACAATTCTTTATAATTTGAGGCGCAAAGATAGCGAAATATATCAATCTTTTTTATAACTTGCGGGCTGAAAAACATTATTAACTGAAATATGTTGACTAAAAAGTAATTTTAGAGAATAATTTTAAAAATAATATAGAAACGATATGGAAGGCGGACAAACAAATGAATTCAGACCTCTTATCTTAGTGGCCGAGGACGACGACAGCAACTTCAAATTGATCAAAGCAATCATCGGAAAGAAATGTGATATACAGTGGGCCAAGAATGGCGAAGAAATCGTGGCACTGTTCAAGGAATACGGCAACGAGGCCAAAGCGATCCTGATGGACATCAAAATGCCTGTGATGAACGGACTGGATGCTACGAAGATCATCCGCGGAGAAAACAAGGAAATCCCTATCATCATGCAGACCGCCTACGCTTTCAGCTCTGACAAGGAGAATGCGATGAACGCAGGAGCGAGCGAAGTGCTGGTGAAACCGATCACACTGTCGATTCTGCGCAATACGCTGACGAAGTATTTCCCCGAATTGGTCTGGTAGACTGATCTCTTTTTTTGTCCGGTAGACTGATCTTTTTTGTTTGTTAAACCGGTCTTTGCTCCGGCAAGCATGATCTTTATCCGGTAAAACGGTATCGCTGAGTAGAAAAACGGTATAACAATTCGGGTGTTTTTCCTGTTTTGTATTTGTGATATTAACAAATAGCTGACGGCTGTAAAAGTAAAATAGGCGGACCTCACGGTCGGCCTATTTCTGTTCGTTTCCGTTAATTTGTTAGAGTTCAGAAACGACTCTATGTAAAGTCTCTCCTTTGAGAGATTTTAAGAGCGATTTTTATCGGCTTCCACCTGCCCACCAAACGGGTTCGGAGTATACGTATTGTCCGTCACCAAAGGCTTCTTTGATGGCTACATTTGCCAATACATCGTCTGCTCCGTAACCGAAACGCAGCGGGAATTTGTTAGAGTTCAGCGGGTTTTTCAGTTCCACTAAGTTTTCGTTCGCACCTTTCATACGGCGGTAGTCGTTGTAAGCTTCTAAAGATTCGCCGGATGCACCAAAGAATGCGAGATATTTCTGTACCATTGTTTCTTTTAATGGGTTAGCGGCAAAAAGAGGAGCTACTTCATTATCAAAATAGGCTTCGGCGACGGCGTCACCCAAGAAATCGGCTTTCCCGCCCAGCCAGTTTCTGGCGGCATCGGCAACTGTATTCTCCAAATTGGCAAATGCAGCGATAACGGCATCTTTCAAAGCGGCTTTTGCTTCATCTACTCTGCCACCCAGACGACACAGGGCTTCTGCTTCGAGGAATTTTACTTCATGGTAACTGATCAGTTGTGTGGGAGCGGTCATAGCCCATGAGGCCATAGACATGCCATAATTATTCTGTAATTCCTGAGGGGTGCCGTTAGGAGCTACGTTGATGGCATCGATTGTTGTGGCTTGATTTGCACCGCCTCCATATACAACATTTCCGCTAGGATCAGGTTGGATAAATGAGCGTGGAGCTCGCGGGTCATTTCTTGTTGCAAATTTCTCGATGAGACTTTCGCTGGCTGCAAGGCTGTTGCGGCTATAGCTGAAAGCCCAAAGGGGATTTAGTTGGGAATCACCGTCATAAATGTCCAGTTTACATTCTTCATTTGCATTGGTAAATGATTTACTTACATAGGTCAGAATGTTTTGGAGATCGGTGGTCTGATTGGCGCTTTTGTTAAGAAGACGCATTGTATAGCGTGCTTTCAGTGCATAAGCTGTTTTAAGCCACAGACCGGCTTGTGCATCTTGGTCTGATCCGTAGATGAGGTCTTTTGATCCCACTGCACCTGATAATCCTTCGTCTTCGGCTGTTCCATCCTTCAAAAGTGTGATAGCAGCATCCAGGTTCTGCATTACTTCTTTGTAGATAGACTCTTGTGAATCAATTTTAGGTTGCATATACTTCGGTGTGCCGTCCGGATTTAAAACTCCGGTTTCGCTGAACGGTGTGTCTCCGAACACATCGGCTACTACCGCACCATTGTAGGCAAGAAGGATTCTGGCTATTGCTTCAGTTACTACATTGCCTTTTTCCGATGGGTCTTCCTGACACTTGTTGATTACAATCTTTGCATTCTTTATATTGGCGTAAACGCTGATCCACGCATTGTTGTAGGTCGTGGCAGTGGTCGGTTCTCCGCTGCGGACTTCTGCCCGGTAGAGTTGGTTGCCGATACCTGTTTCGTGCTCCATGTAAACGGACGAATAGAGTGAAAAATCTCCTCCTACTGTGCTGAATGCAGTGCTGACTCCCAAGTCTGTTATCAAAAACTTCGCCGGAGCATCCTGCGGGTTATTGGGATTCTTGTTGACTTTGTCCATTGCATCTTCCGTACAAGCAGAAGCAATGACAGCAGTAAAGAAAGAAACTGCCAGCAATTTTCCTATTGATTTATATTTTTTCATTGTCTTGCAGATTAAAATTTAATATTAAAGCCGAAACCAAAGCTAGCTGTTTGCGGCATTGAATAGTCTTCGAAAGCTCCGGACATATTGTTGTTTCCTTGGCTGGCTTCCGGATCAAGGTCAGGCATCTGTGCCCAGACGAGGATATTTCTTGCGAAAGCATTCACCGAAAGTTCCATCCACTTTTTCTGGAGTACTTTGTAGCTTACTGCCACTTCGCGGAGTTTGATGAACGAGTTGTCGTATACAGAAGATTCGTCAATATCGTTCAGGCGGCTGTAGTACACTTGTTGCGCATTGGCTCCGGTGATGGCGATATCGTTTTTGGTTCCGTCCTGTTTGTAACCGTCAAAGATGATCGTGCCTTCCCGATTCTCTGTTCTTTTGCTGACGCCGTAGTAGTCGGACAAACCGGTAGTTCTGCTGTACATCTGGCCACCTTGTTTCCAGTCAAGTACAGCACTGATGGTACATTTCCACAGACGCAATGACGTATTGAAACCCATTACGAAATCCGGAGAAACTTTTCCGATCACCTGTGCCTCACCGGCGACAGGCAAACCGTTTTCGTCTACCAGACGATTGCCGTTAGCGTCTCTCTTGTATCCTACGCCATAGATTACAGGGAATTTTTCGCCTGCTGATGCACGAACCTGTGGAGTGACGTAACCACCCAGTGAAATGTTTTCCACACCCGGAGCCAGTTCGTCTACATAGTTGTCGATTTTGGTCCAGTTGAAACCGAAGTCCCAGTTGATATTCTTCGTGCGGATCGGGTTGAATCCCAATGTGATTTCGTGCGTGTCGGTATGAATCTTACCACCGTTTGTCAACAGTTTGCTGGCACCGGTAGAAGACGCCAAAGGCACTGAAAATATCTGGTCTTTGACGTTCTGACGCGAATAAGTATAATTCAACGTAATCAGGTTGTCGAAGAAGTTCACGTCGGCACCGATTTCGTACGAACGTGTATTCTGCGGTTTCAGATTCGGGTCGAATATTGTGTAGTACGGGGTATAGGCAGTAGTACCTTTGATGGGGTACATGATGGGAGTCAGCGAATAGAATCCTCCTCCGTACGTGGGAGTCGAGTAATAATTCTCAAGGAAATCACCAGCCTGTCCTACTTCCGCATAAGAAACTCTCAGTTTGGCGTAGTTGACTACATCATTTTTCAGTTCATCAAGTTCTGTCAGGATGAAACCTGCTGACACAGAGGGATAGAAGAACGAACGGTTGTTGCGCGGCATGTTGGACACATAGTCCTGACGTCCGGTCACAGTCAGATAAAGCATGTTTCTGTACGAAGCCGATACGTTGCCGAAGAAACCGACAGTACGGTTTTTCCATCTTTCTTCTTCTGTAAGCTGAGTGGTTGCATTGTTGATATGATTCCACCCTGCGAAGTTATAGTTTGTTCCGTATTCGTAGTATTTCTTTCTGTTGCTCTGGATAAATTCGTTACCTGCTACAGCGTTCAATCCCCAGTCGTCATTGATGCGCCAGTCGTAGTTGATGGTCAGCAATGAGTTGTAGGTAGCGTTTGTCCAACCGTAGTTTTCTATCTGGCCGCGACCGCCGCCGGTGTTACTTCCGTATCCGTAGCTGTCAGAGTAGTGAGTGGTATAAGCGTCTACACCTAACATATATTTCGCGTTCAGTTTATGGTTGGCCGTTCCGAAATCTGTTTGATAAGTGGCATATACATTTCCGAAGAAACGGTTGGTGTCTTCTGTGTATTTGTTGTTGTCAATAGCCCAATAGGCATTGTCAAAATTTCCACGGAAAGAGTTTTGCTTATAAATGTCGCCGTCTACATGGCTGGGGATACCTGCCAGATCGTAGCTTGCGGGCGAAGCGTAAACAGTTCTCAGCAGTCCGTTTCCGGACGTTACCGCCTTGTCAATCGAAGTCGTGATGTAGTTTCCTGCAAAACCGGTTGTGAAGTTATTCGTCAGTTTCGTTTCGGCGCTTACTTTCACGTTGTATCTGTCCATGCCAGTTTTGGGGATAATACCGTCTTGGTGCGTATTTCCAAGAGAAACGGAGTATGAACTTTTTTCCAGCGTTTGTGCCACGTTCAGCGAGTTGCTCCAAGTGATACCTGTTTCGAAGAATTCTTTTGTATTGTCGTAAGCCTGTGGAGTAGCCCAAGGGTCAAGACCTGCTGAAGCACGCTGCGGCACGTAATATTTGCCGGATTGCATGCCATACTTTTGAGTGAATTCGTTGTCGGTGTTGCCGCCATAATTGGGATCGTTGGACAGTTCAGAAATCTTAGGTCCCCAGGATAATCCTGAAGTTGGGCTGTATCTTCCGCCGGACCCCTGTGCATACGTCTTTTGGAATTCGGGCAGGCGACCGACTACGTCAAAACTGACATTGGATGAGAAACTGACTTGGGGTTTGCCTTTTTCCAGTCCCTTACCGCTTTTGGTGGTGATGATGATCACACCATTGGATGCGCGGATTCCGTAAAGTGCCGAAGCCGCCTGTCCTTTCAGAATGTTGATACTTTCAATGTCGTTCGGGTCGATATCTACCGCGCGGTTGGCAAAGTCCACACCGCTTACACTACCGTTGTTCTGTATGTCCGTATCTACGTCAGGAGTACTGGTCACTGCCATTCCGTCGATTACGTAAAGCGGTGTGTTATCTCCGGAGAAAGAACGTGCGCCACGGATCGTGATCTGTGAAGATGCTCCGGGCATACCGCTCGAAGGTTTGATATCCAGACCGGAAACTTTTCCTTGCAACGCTCCTGCCAGGCTGGAGTTGGAAGCTTGGGTCAGTTGTTCGGACTTCACGTCCTGAACGGCGTAGCCCAGCGCTTTCTTTTCGCGGGAGATACCCATGGCCGTTACTACGACTTCGTCCAGGGCTTTGGCGTCACTTTTTAATACTACGTTGATAACGCCCTGTTTGATCGTTACTGTCTGCGGAACCATTCCTACATAGGAAACGCGCAAAGTTTTAGAAGAACTTGGTACGGCGGGGAGTTGCCCTTTCGGGAAGCGTTAAGTGTTTTTGGGGCTATTTAAGGCATAAAATGATAAAAAGATAGCATTTCGAATGATTCGCTGATGTTATTTTATGAAAATAACGATTTTAACACTATCTTTATGTCGTGTAATGTAATTTGAATATTATTAAAATCGCATTCAAATCTTCTCATTTTATCAAAATACTGATTAAATTCTTTCAATATGATACTTTATAGTTAAAAACGTAACACTTTTTTAATTTTGATATAAATAGTGTTATCTTTGCACCCTGTTAGAGACTAGAAGTCTATTTATAGGTTAAATTTAAGAGAGAATTTATGAAAAGAAAATTGATGTTCTTTATGACCTTCCTTTTTGTGGGTATAGGTCTGGTGACAGCGCAGACGTCCCGAGTTACCGGTGTGGTAACCGCCGAGGAAGATGGCCTGCCTGTTGTAGGTGCTTCGGTATTGGTGAATGGCACTACTCTTGGTACTATCACGGATATTGATGGTAAGTTTACAATCACGAATGTACCAAGTTCTTCTAAGACTTATTGATATTTTATAGCCTCTCTTTTTCCTCCTTTTTTATTCTATCTTATTGTAAATCAGAATATAAGTGCTTCTTTCCGCAACTTGGCTTCCCGGCTCACTTACTATAATCGCAACCTTTTCCCTTTCTTTTTCGATCTCAGTCATCTTTTTCGGGCAGGTACTTGGCTTGTTTTCAGGGGGCGGATGCTTAGGTTCTACCTTTATTTGAGGCTTTCTATGAGCGATAGGGGCAGACCGGTCTTTTCGGCAATGAGTTGATTGTCAATTCCTTGCTTTTTCATGTCGATGGCTGTCTGAAAGATGTTCAAGGCTTCTTCGCGACCTTTCTTCAGGCCTTCCTTCAGGCCTTCCTCAAGTCCTTCTTCAAGTCCTTTCTTCAGCCCTTCTTCCATCCCTTTCTTTATTCCTTCCTTTTCCGCTGCATCCATTGTCACCAAATAATCCCGGTACACTTTGACGCTATTGTCGTATAGCTCTCTCTCCTTTGGAGACATAGAAGCCACATCAGCGATCTCTTCGAGTTTTTCGAAGACGGCTTTTCGTGCCTTGAATGGCAGGCGTTTTAAAGTTTCCATATTATTTAATATATAAATCCAACGTTCAAAATTCGTTTCACATTCCTCTTCGCTTTTTTTGAAGAGGGGGAGGGCGATGAATATTTGCCGGAACTTCTCCGAGAAGAGTTCACCTGTCTCCTTGTCTGCAAGAATAACGTCTGTCCGGAGTTTTATGTTCTTGTCCATGATGAAATTCATCAGAAAGACTCCGTAAACAGCTTTTATTTCAAATTTCCAGTCGTGCCCCGTCCGGCCCTGGTTGACGATGGCACGGGAGAGATAGAAGATGGAGCGTTCTTTAAAATTGCTCTGCATGCGGTTTTGCATTTCGACAATTATCTTTTCGCCCGTGTCCGTGGTGCAGTAGACATCGTAGATGATGCCTCGTCCTTCCGGGTAGTCCGGCAGCTGTTCGTTGTTCAAAAACGTTAAGTCGGTTATCACTCGTTCACCTTCGAGAAGGTCGTTCAGAAATTCGATTAGTAAATTCTTGGAGACTTCTCTGCCGAATATTAGTTTGAATCCGTAGTCGGTGAACGGATTGATAAATTTGCTCATTGTTTTGGTTGTTTCTCTTTTATGTTGTAAAGAGATGTTTCTCTTCGCATGTATAGTGAAGAGGCTTTTCTTTATTCTACAAAGATAGGATAAATTATTGTTTTATGATGCGTTTGGCGGGAGAAATAAATGACGTGGGTGCTCAAAAATGTTCATCTCCCTCTTAAAAATGTTCATCTTCCTCTGACTCGCTTTTTGAGGATGCCGTTGTAGGTGTCTTCAAATTCTGCCGAGTGGTTGAGTGCCCAGAGGATGTAGTCGCCCGGCTCGTTCTTTTTGAGCAGGGTGGAGCGGTATTCGGAGCTGAGGACTTTCCATAAGGTGCCGCAGGGACCACCCAGCTTTCTGCGTCGGGCGAGGGCGAGGATGGCTTTCACGGTTGGTTCGTTCCGGATGCCGATGGCGTCCATGTTGAGGCGTAGCAGGGATTCGGAGAATCCTCCGGAAGCAGTGCTTTCGTTCGGGGCTTCTTCTTGCTGACTTCTTTCGTATTGGGTTCCGTTGTGCTTGGCTTCTTCCTGCTGGTTTCTTTCGTATTGAGTTCCGTTGTGCTTGGCTTCTTCCTGCTGGTTTCTTTCGTATTGGGTTCCGTTGTACTTGGCTTCTTCCTGCTGACTTCTTTCGTATTGGGTTCCGTTGTACTTGGCTTCTTCCTGCTGGTTTCTTTCGTACTGAGTTCCGTTGTGCTTGGCTTCTTCCTGCTGGTTTCTTTCGTATTGGGTTCCGTTATATCTAGTTTCTCCCTTCTGATCTATTCCTTCATTTCTTCTTTCTTCCTTATTTTCCTCCCCTCTTTTTCCGGACGAGATTTCTAAAGACAAACCTTTGACAGCAACAGGCGCAGCCTGAAAAACGCCGTTTGACGGAACGGGCGGCTGCTCTCTATCCTTCTCCCATTCATTTTCGGTTTTGCTTTGTCTTTCCCTTTCTTTGTCTCTTTCTCTTTCTCTTTCCGGTTTGCTTTTAATCTCAGTATCTGTTTCCGATTTACTTTCGATTTCTGTATCCGTTTCCTGTTTTGTTTGTGGGATTGTTGCTGCAATTTCTCGGTTTTTTGCAGCATTAATTTTCATAGCTGCTTCGTCGGTCACTGTTTTTGTAGCATTGATTCCTGTGCCTGCTGCATGGATATTTGTGCCTGTCGTGCCGATTCCTGTCTTTGTTTTAGTAACTTCTGTAGCTGTGATATTGATTCTTGTTTTTATTGCGTTGACTTCTGCGCCTACTATATGGCTTTCCGCTTCATACACTTCTGTACCTTTTGAATTTATATTATTTCTTATTTCTGCGGAATTATTTTCCGTTCCATCCTCTCCTTCCTTGATGAGCCAAAACCGTTCCAGCGGGAGTTTGTATTTCCTTCGGCTGTCGGTAATGATTTTGTGGTATTGCTCTTGGATGGCTTGCGAAGTCAGAATCCCGTACTCCTTATATATATAGGTGTCGAATAGTCCGACGGACAGGCAGTCGTCGATGATGGCCTGCATCTCCTCCTCCTCGCAACATACTTCCTGCGAAATGTCGAACAAGGTATCTTGATTCCATGCGACATAAAATCCCTTTTCTTTGTAGATGAGGCAGAGCAGGGAAGTGAGTGCGGCAATTCCTGCTGCATGATGACGGTTGGAAATGCGGCGTACCTTCCTGTCTTGGAAGAAGTTGACATCGAGCGGGAAATAATCTAATCCGGGTTTGGAAATACGGGCCATCTTTTTGAATATTTAGAGTGATATTGAATGATAAATAATGAATAAGGCGAATCGGTAATTTTAATTTAGCTCATTTCAGTATGGTGATAAGCTACTTGATAGTCAGTTCTGTCTCTCAACTGAGGGTAACTAAAAAGTCGATTCTATCTCAATTGGGGGTGACTAGAAAGTCGATTCTATCTCTATTCTCCTCCTTCGGGAAGGAGGAGTGGTCGCAGACCGAGGTGGTAGGAGAAATAATGTTTATACCTATTTCTTTGTGAATGATAGGATTATGCATTCACCTACCACCTCCCCCTACGGGTACTCCTCCTTCCCGAAGGAGGAGAATAGAGTTACTATTGCGTACAACTACTCCCTAGAACTCCTTTTTCACATCGAAGCAGGGACAGGCTTTCATGTATTCATTGGGTGAGATGATGCCGTCTCCGTTGAGGTCGGGGCTTGTGTCCCGGTGTCCGATGACCTGTTTCACGTTGGGGAAGGCCAGTTGCAGAGATTTCACCAGTCGGATGAGGGCAGTGCGTTGTGCATCTGTCCGTGTGTCGGCGGGGCGGCCTTCCTTGTCCAGTCCGCCGACGTA
>NZ_QTLF01000057.1:0-12170 GCF_003434395.1 Bacteroides sp. AM23-12 | reverse complement strand
AAAATAATCAGTAATATGCCCGCAATAATGCAATCCCCAATTCGCTTTACATTGCGCTCAAAAGCATTCATTCCGTCGGGAATGAAATTATCATTATACCCCATAAATATATGATTAAAAATTAAATTGAAAGAGCTTATTTTTACATACAAAACATTATCAGCCCCCATTGATACTTTGCAATTCTCTCAATACTTGTTTATTCAATTTTCTCCGCTTAGAATCCAAAATCCATCCCCATTTATTAAAATACCTTACCATATTCAGTATATGAACTTTAAGCATTCTAATATTTACTTTAGAAGCTGCGGCATGCGCATGAATAATAGAAACCTTTGGAAAAAAAATAGTTTTATACTTTTCATGCATTCGACGAGTAATATCAATATCCTCAGGATACATAAAAAAACGTTCATCAAATAATCCAATATCTTGCAAAGCAGACATTCGAAAAAGCATAAAACACCCTGACAAATATGGCACATTCATAATTCTATTATATCCAGTAAAACGTAGTTGAAATTTATACATCCGCCTTTCCGTAATAGACGAGGGAAAGAAACGTTTAAATATCAAATCTAAAGGAGTAGGTATCAGCTTACATATGTACTGCAAATCTCCATTCGGATAATATACTTTAGGCATAATCTGCCCAACATCTTTATGTTCATCCATATATGAGATTAATTCTTCCAACACACCATCCGCAAAATAAATATCAGGATTTACCACAACATGATAAACTGCACCTAAATCCATTGATTCCCGAATTGCAATATTGTGTCCAGCACCATATCCACGATTCACACTATGAATATAACGAACTCTTTCTGAAATCTCTCCTAACTCTCGCAAGCGATCATTTGATGAGTTATCTATGATAAAAAGTTTATCTACTGGACTAGCTAAAACACAGTCCATCACTTTACGTATCTCATCCATCTTATGATGATAAGACACTATTGAAGCTGTAATCATCTATTATTAAATATTATATTCTTTAAATAATCATATATCCAACCGCACAACAAATCAATCTAACATACTTTAGCACATCAACAGGTATATAAAATGTAAATCCCTCATTCTACAAACACATTGTATAAAAGAATAAAAGAGTTCTACATTTTAATTCTAAATTGAAATAAAGTCGTTCATTTTCTTAAAAGTCCTTGATAATAATTCAAATGATTCTCTGCCATTTTTGAAGTAGTAAAATGACTATAAGCTCGTTTATATGCCATTTCCCCCATAACATCTCTATTTTCATAGGCTTTTATTATGGCTTTTTGCAGGGAATCCATATCTTTCAATTTAAAGAAACACGCCTCATTATTAAAAAATATCTCATGAAAGGAAGGTATGTCCGAACAAACTATAGCTCTTCTAGCCAAAGCGGCTTCTACCATTGCTAATCCAAATCCTTCCGAATATGACGGCATAACATACACATCAAAATAAGGTAAATAATTACATGGATTTTTCTGATAAGAGAAAAATATAATTCTATCAGATATGCACAATTTTTGAGACAATGATTTCAATTCTTTAATATCAGGCCCTTCACCAATTATAATAAATACATATTCTTGTAAATATGGCATCACTTTAATTATCTGATCCAACCCTTTCCTAGGGGTAACAAAAGCATACGTACCTAATATCTTATATAATTTTTTCATCTCCAATATACTTTTTACAATCTGGTCATCTTCTTCTCCATCCAAATTAATTACACAACCATTATAAATAGTAGTCATTGGAGCTTTTATACATCCTTCATACGCTCTTTTTATCTGCTCTGATATACTTATTACTACATCAAATTTGGACTGTATAAAACACCAATATTTCGTAAACAAATACGATAGAATAAAATTGTATTGATACCGAAAACTACAATAAGTATCTTGATGAAGAGTAGATACTAATTTTGCTCTATTTATTTTTTTCTTCCATCTGGCAATATACATATCGGGGCGTAAACAATGACTATGAATAATATCGTACTGCTCAAAATCAATAAGAGTTTTCATTGATATCTTTTTCACAGGACAGTTAAAACACATAGCAGATGGAAAATCATCAAAGTAAAAAACATCTATTTCACATCCCCACCTTACTAAAAAATCTACTATATTTTTTACTACGATTATCGGTCCCTGATTCCTCAAAGATGGAAGGATATAGGCTATTTTCATTTACAAGTTAAATAAGAAAAATGAATACTCAGTGGAATAAAACCAAATAAAAATATAACGTACAGAATATATCAATAGATAATTAGAGAATAGGAACAATAACATTCTTTGCTCTTTCACATCCTTATTTTCCCTATAATAGAAAGATATTAAGAAAAAATACGAAAAAATAAAATATTGGCACATCCTAGTTAGAAATCCAAAATTCATAGTAATTACTAACAACAGTACAAATATGTAAAACATATTATGGTAAAATTTACCGACCAACGACTGACATAATATCCTCTTATATTTTTTTACAATATACAAAAAAGGCAGTGCTTCTATAAAGGTTACCATATTTAATCCCCTAAATCCATTCTCAGCATCACCTTCCAATAAATATTTAGACAATTTCTCCCCAACCCCACCAGAAGCACCCATTAATGACAATACATGATCAACAATAGTTAATATAAAATAATCAGTAATTCTAGTAACATTTAAGATTCCGACTATAATAATAAAAGTCACTATCCTTTTAGTATTTAAATCACGAACCATAAAAAATGACAGCAAAGCAATAATAGCGGTAAAATGAAAAGTTGCTGCCACAAATACAACTAAAATAAATTTTATTTTTTCACCCTTAAGTAGTAAAGGAAAAGCCCACATCCATATTATAGACATTGCAATTGCTTGTCTCAAAAGAATAAAATTATATTGTAAATATAATCTCGAAGCCAAAAAGAAAAAAAGATAAAAAAGGGCTGTATTTATTTCATTCCGCTTCAAGCTTTTATAAAATAAAACAATTAATATAAAATTGGTAAACAATAAGTACAAATTAAAATTCTCACCTAAAAGCAAGTGACATAAGGATGAATAGAATACATATCCAATTTCTTGTGATTGAATTTCTAAATCAGAAGAAGCATACTCTGATAAAAAATTGAAAATACTTAACGGAGAATTATAGATATTTTTATAAGTTCCATAATCAAATATAGCTATATCATATCCCACTTCATAAGAACTCCATCTACAACCAGCAAATACAACAAGTACGCATAAAGAAAAAAAAAGTAATTGTTTTTTTATATTATCATTTACTTTTATAGAAAAGGTATCCATGAATGACAATACAAAGAAAAACAATATAAATATCATAAATGGAATGATATTACTAATCATACTCTACACATTAATTATACCGCAAAAGCAAATTACGAAATAACCGATTTAATTTTCTTACTGTCTCTATAATTAAATATCTCAAGCGAAAAGGGCAAGCAACCATTTTCAAAACTAACCATTCTCTTAAACTCAAATTTATAGTTTTAGCATATTCTTTTATCTCCATAAAAAAAGGATCTTCCTTGGATAATCCCGGATCATTGTCATTTAAAACTTCTAACAACATATGAATACGAGCATAAAAAAGACTTTTCTTACATGTTTCCTCTAAACCATGTGAGTTAATTGGCTGCAAAAGAAATTTATTCATTTGTTTTGCATATTCCCAAGTATTCTGAAAAGTATGCATACAACTATTTCCATGTTGCACATAATTATACACATGTTTGTCAATAGCTCTCACTTTGCGTACTTTGACTGCCAGTCGGACATTCATTATATAATCCTCACCATAAGGTATTGACTTTGGTAAATCCAATACAGAAGAATCAAACAAGTCTCTACAATAAAGCTTCCCACATACAGACAAAGGAGTTTTCCCTTCCAACAAAGCTTTTAAAAAATCTATATTATTCCAATCACCCAAAGAGCTTTGCCCACATATTTCACGAATTTTTTTTCCCTGTTCGTCTACCATGTAAAATTGACTTCCTATAACGATATCTACCCCTGCTGAGCTATTATTATACAAATCCCATAAAGCATTTTTAGGTAACATATCATCACCATCTACAAAACAAAGCCAATTGCCCCTTGCGGCCTCTACTCCTCTTCGTCTTGCAGCAGTAACACCAGCATTAACCTGATGAATTACACGAATACGATCATCCTTCAATGCATATTCATCGCAAATATTCGCACTCTCATCTTGGCTACCATCATCAATCAACAATAATTCAAAATCTGCAAAAGACTGCACTATTATATAATCAATACATTTTCTCAAAAAAGGAGCGACATTATAAACAGGGACAATAACACTTACCAGTATATCCATAAATAAAACTTAGTTTATAAATCCAATGATTCTATAAGAAATCTTTTCGCCTTCTCCCTCTCTATGTTCCAAATCCGATTCACTTTCTCAAAATTCACTGAATCATGTAATTTTTGCTCTGTTACATCTTCCAACGAATGTACCCAACGTTCTTCCAACTCAAATTTCTTCAGCAAAGAAGTAAAACGAGCCATACCCCGCTCTCTATTCGCCATCACAACAAAAGGCTTATTGAAAATTATCGAAAACACTGTCCCGTGAAAGGAATCCGTAACAACATATTCCGCATCCATAAATCCACGTAACCAATCTGTTACAGGAGGAAAAACACATTGATCAATATCTTTCTTCCCTACTTGAGCAAAATTCTTTTCTGGCATCACAACATTGGGAGACAAGCTTAAAGTTTGAGAAATTTTCCGAACAATGGCTTGTTTCTCTTCCGACTGATCTAAAATATATGTCATTAATTTTTTCTCTGAAGACGGTATCTGTTCTTGCTCGACCAAACGAATATAATCTTCTTTATTCAAAAGCATCGTCGGGTCTAACAAATGGACAGCATCAACACCCAAGTATTTTTTGCATAATACAACACCACTATCTTCACGAACGGAAATTGCGTCAAATTGCTTAGCTAAAGCTGCACATCGTGTTGTCTGCCCCTCCGTAAATTCCCACTTCGAAGTACCAAAAGAAGCTGCATAAGCTATGCGTTTAACATGCTGACCTATTGTAAAATCTAAAAAATAATTTGACAAACAATAAGAATATATAGGACGCCAAACTTGATCACTTCCTACTAAATAAGCATCAAAATGATACTTTCGTAACTCCTTTTTAGTGTTCGATGAAATAGGCTCTGTAGTCGTTATGTATTTACGAATAAACGGAATAGTCTTTTGAGCCATATACTGTTCTTGTCTATCAGTAGGATAATAAAGTCCCTTATACTTTATCAGACGTGCAATCAATTGTTTCACGTTAACAATTAAAGGACGTTTCCATTTTCGATCTTCCGTCCAGACCTCATGCCCCATTTGTTTCAATATCGCCTGCAATGCATAAGCCTGAAGTAATCCACCATAATTAGTATGAAGAGGTTGGGTTAATATACAGATTCTCATTTTTACCGTATTATTTATTCAATATCTTCTTTATTATTTTAATACCCTTTTCTCCTAATATTTCCTTTGCTGTACTTCTCATCATTCCAGTAGTAGATACATTTAAATTATTGATGATTCGAATCGCTTCACTCTCATCTGCGTTATCGGTGAAAACTTCTAGGATCATCGGTCGGTCCGTTATCTCAGGAATAAGAAAACGATCTACAACTTGTACATATTCATCCTTATTATTAGCACTCAAGTACTCATAACCTAAATCTTCAGCATAATGCTTGATTAATACGTGTGACTTATTTCCATAGTGACCTCCAGCGGCAATAAATGTATCAGCCTCTTCACCAAAAGCAGCACCCGGATGCATGTAATTGCGGAACTCCGTCCCCTTTCCATTGTTTATAAGCAAAATTCGAACATTATTACCTACATGCCGATTACCCACCACGTTCATATCATAAAAGAAAGCAAGGTCTCCTATCACACCAAAATACAAACGATTCGGATGAACAAGAGATGCACCGACCAGCGAAGATACATTACCATCTATACCAAACCCACCTGTATTGGAATATGCATAAACTTCATTTTTCTTTGCAAAGAAATTCCATGTACGCAAAGTATTCAAAATACCTAAATGCAACACACTTCCTGCAGGTAAACGATGAGCGGTCTGCAAAGCAATCCAGACATTAGAAAAAGGAAGTGTTTCCGGAACTTTTGCCCATATAGCTCGTAGCTCTTCCATACAAATGTCCAAAAAATCTGTACGCTGTATACAGTTTGTATCAGCATAATGTTCAAAAAACGATTGCTCCGGCATTTCAAATACATGGGTCAAACGTTGATAACTATCTTTCAATTCACCATCAGGATTCACACGCCATACCGTTTTAGGACACATAGTAATATATCCACCGGATATTTCTCCAATATGTATCAACAAATCAATATTCACAAGACTACATATATCTTGCTCCTGTGATGTAAGAATTGATAACGGAACAGCATATTTCCCTTCATAACCGCTTGTGTGATCGCAAAAGACAACAGCATCGTGTGTACCGCAGAAGTTATCAACCGCTCTTTTTTCCGACTCAGTAAATTTCAGATGCGCCCCAACAAAAATTGCAGTACGCCCTTTAGGAAAAGGAGGAAATTCCTCTCCTAAACATATACGCCTAATAAGACGTGCCTGCGGCAAATTCTTTATCGAAAAGTCACGACTATAAATAGTTGTAAGGTTTATATGCACCGGACCACCGCCCCGATGTCGGAGTTCTAGCAAAGCACGATTGATTTTCACGGTATTGCTCCATTCGTCTGCATCATTAAAAGTAACAGGAACATGCTCACTTAATAATACAATATCATTCTGAACAACTCGACGATCGATTACTTGAGGAATCAGATGTCCAATGCGATTAATATCCTGTGTACTTGTTACTGCCAATATTGGTAACTTTCGATAATAAGCTTCTGTCAATCCTGACACATAATTCCGCGAGGCAGTTGCTCCAGTACAACTCAACACGACAACTTCGCCAGATTCCGCTGCCATACCACAAGCCATATAAGCAGCACTACGTTCGTCCACGCTAGAATACATCTCAAACCAAGAGTCTTGCATTATGCTCGCCACAAACGTTAAATTGGTCGTACCCGGGGAGGCAACTATCCTTTTAATGCCATGCTGTTTGAGCAATGATATAAGTATTTGAACGCTTCGTTCAGCAGTGTAATATTTCTGATTCATAAATATAATCAATTTTTATCTTATTTAGTTAGAACTTTAACAATCTCTGTCGGTGCATAACGAGCAACTAAGTACTTTAAGCGAGACTTCAACGTGGAATATATATTCAAGCGCATCCGTTCCCCAGTCACTCTATCCATTTGAGCATTCAGTAAAAGAGCAGGAGAAGAGAAAAGTGGCGATTCTAAAAACGTGCCTAGACAAGATTCTATTTCATCTCTAGTATTTTTGAAACGAAGTGTAGGTACAGCAAGCCTGATTTTTGAATTATCAAAACGACGATCAAACAATCGACAATACTTTACTTGAAATTGCATCGCCGGAAACCGCAAGTTTAAGCATTTATCTGTCATAACAACTTCCGGACGATGACCTAAGTATTTATCTAATACATGAAGATAAACTTCTAAAATTTCTTCCCATTTATAAGCTTCATCTGTAGTAATATGATATACCTCACCAAGAGCCGCAGGTAATCCAATCAACCCCGCAATACCTCGAGATACGTCATAACCATATGTAAGCGTGGTGTAATGCGATGCGATGTCTTTTGAAAAAACAATAGAATAGCCGTTTATAGCACGCCAAAGCCAATCCTCCTTTTCAAGTACCCCAAGCTGAAGCCGTGTTTCACTAAAAGTGATATAGGGTCTGATAATAGTCCAATTATTACAGCCTGCCTCGTGAAGAATATTCTCCTGTCTGGCTTTTGATAAAGCATATTCATCAGTATTCAGATATTCTTCATCCTTAATCATATCTAGCAGACGTGGCGTTTCTTCATTAATAAGCTCATCAGACGAATTTGTTGGACCATAAACACGGGCACTACTAATGAATATATATTGTTTTGTAGCCTTCAATAACTGAGAAACACGAACACGAAATTCATCCGTATTGTACACCATAAAATCAACAATTGCATCCCAAGACTCTCGAAGCAAATCGTTAATAAACGTAATTTCATGCGCATTCCCCTGTACATAAGTAATATTCCTCTCAGACATACGACAGCTACGCGTAGTTACGTGTACATCATCACCTTGTTCAGCAAGTATACGAGTCAAATGCTCCCCCATAGCTCCAGTACCACCAAGCAAGAGGATACGACGATGTATTGTCTTCTTTTCTTGATCAATCATTCTGTCTCAATTAATTATTCGTATAGTCTTTCAATCATATTAATCACTCTAAAATCCATCAAAAAGCTATATATATCCTACCTTTTCACACTTATCTTTCTCTTTACAATCTCAATGACAAAAGTGGACTCAGCTTTATTGAGCCCTATAAAATATATAGTTAACCCAGTAAATATAAAAATTACTATAGCTGAAAGAATAAAATTCAAAAACGGAGTAGAAAATTGAATATTGATAAAATAAGAGAATAATAGACACAGAATAAACACAGCAAAAGAACGCAAAAGAACTTGACTAAAAAATTTACGTATCTGAAAATCATACTTTAAATGAGATTGCCAAAGTAGCGCACAAATGACAAAAGCCTTAAATATTATATTAAGAATAAACACCCATTCCGGTGCAAAGCCAGATCTAAGAAACAAAAAAGAGGCTAATATATTTACTAAGTAAATAATCGTTAGGCATATCTCATAAAGTTTAATATTACCCTCAGCTAATACCCCAGTTAAAAGCGGATTAGAGAAGCAATCCAACAAAGAATACAGCAAAATAAGTACAATAAAGGTTGAAGTGTACTTTGGCACTTCTGTAAGCCACAATCCAACGACATAGTCTATATTTGCTATCAAAGGGAAGAAGATAAGCAGCAAAATGAAAAATGCGAACTTTTCACTACGAAGAATTAAGCTATGCATAGAACTTATTTCCCCACTTGAATATGATTTCGTTATCTGAGGATTAACAGCCATAAGGAAATTATTTACAAAGCCATATACAGCAGCATTAACCTGCATCGCTATACCCTGAGCTGCATTCACAACAGGACCACAATATATATTTAATAATATACTTGAACCTTGATCTTTAAGAACAACTACTCCATTACCGAAAAACGCCCATCCAATAAATCTAGACATATCTTTAAGTAAGACTTTATCTAATATAAAACGATAATGAGCCTCTTTAAAATGATGCTTACTATAATATCCATAAACAATACGCATAATTAGAGATACGGACATAAGCAACACTGACCATAATATCAATTTATCCCCTGGGAATAAGCACAATAAATAACATATTACTAATTTCAAAATAACCTCTAGGATGCTAATGTAAGCAAATGCTGACATTTTTTCATGGGCAATTATCAATGAATTATAAGGAACGCTGATGAGATTCACCATAAAGGTTATTATTGAGCATTGAAGCACCCAATTCGCTGAATATAAACGATTTGCCGGTATATTCATTTTTGTATTTAAAAACCATACACCCACAACTTCAGCAATTACCATAACAATCAATGACATCACTATCTGGATATTCACAGATGTGCAGAATATTATATTTAGCTTTTGTTTATTGCCTATACCTATCTCATAAGTTAAATAACGGCTAATTGCAGCTGACAAAGATCCAGATATTATTGAAAACATAGCTACAACACCTCCTACAGCATTGTAAATGCCATAATCTTCTACGCCCAATGCTTGTAAAATTATTCGCGAAGTATAGAGTGAAACTGCAATGATAAAAAGCATCCGAACATAGAGCATTGCGGTATTCTTTGCAATTCGTTTATTGTTTTCAAGAGTGGCAAACATTCTTATATAACTTCTTTTATATTTAATGAACAAATCATACGACTATAGTCATCTTAGCTACATTATAGTTCATAAATGCATTGTTTTCAATCATTTACCTTCCCCATCAAGGTACTCCAGAAGTTCTTTCCCAACAAATTCCAAACAATAACACTAATTACACTCAAAAAGATAGATACCAAAACATAAATTTTCAAACTGATGCCGGATGAATTTAATGGAATCACAGCAGGCTCTACTACTGCAAATACGGGCTTTTCTTCCTGAACTTTCGCCCTTGCAACTTGTAGTTGATTGGCTACCTGACTGTAAACTTGATAGGCTAGACTCATGTCATTTTGTAATCGCTCTTGTTCAGCACGGACACTTTGAAGAATCAAATTATCGTGCGTATCCACGTATTCAGCATATTTCCTTTGGGCATCATAATATTCATCTTGGCGCTCTTTGAATAACATCTCTAAATAAATACAATCCTCTTTTGCTTTTGAGGTACGATAGCCAATGATGTATTCTTGCAACTTATGCACAACAGAATCAGCAACAACTGCAGCGATTCTAGGATCCTGCAAGGTAACTGAGACATTAGTGATAGCTGTTTTCTTATCTACGGAAGCAATAATGTTTTTCTTAAGAATCTTTATTTTCTTACTTGTCTTTTGGGTAAGTTCAATAGGATTATTGTTTGTTTTATCAATATACTCTTTATTCTCATCCTCAAATAAGGATTTTATGCCACTAATTACCAAACCGGGGATACCCATCACATAACTCCACCAAGCAGAAGATTGCTCCTCTAAATAATATTCCAAAGAAGTCTGTTCTACTTTTTTTGCGCTTGGAACATTCATATCAAGAAGTTCCAAAAGAAAGGGAGTAGATGAAACAATATCTGATGAAAGAGAAGCGTTTAATGCATCAGTACCATCTCCAATTGTTGCGCCGCTTCCCAAAAATGAAGCTGCAAGTCCGGCAATCCCATTAGTGCCTTTGGAATTTCCCATTTCAGGTGACAAAGTCACTTTGACTGTATATTGCTTAGGAATACTAAATGCTACTATAATCCCCATAATCAATCCTATTCCGGCAGCTTTATATAATGTTTTGCGGATGCTTATTATCTTACGCAGAATATCCATCAAATCGATTTCCATCTCATCATTTAATAATTTATCCTGTTCTGAAGAGACATTTCTATTTAGTTGTTGTTCTGACATAAAAGTAAATTCTATTATTTCTTTATAAGATTAGCAATAGAAGCAATCATCATACCCAAAGAACTGAAGGAAGTAGCATAACCCAAAATATTAGCTATGTTCCCTTTCTTCTTAGCCTTACTAGGCACAATAATCTCACATCCCGGCTCAATCTGTTTCTTACCGCTACCCTTAACCTTAGTCACCTGACCATTCATGTAAACAATGAACTTCTTACTCTTCCTTGCATTATCAGAATAGCCACCGGCCTGATTCAGGTAATAATCCACATTCTTTCCCTTCATATAAGAAACCGTATTCGGAACCATGACAGCACCATTGATAGTTACAGTATTAGTATTCTTAGGTATAAAGACCACATCACCTTCACGTAGGACAAGGTCGGCACTACCCTTAGGATTAGTCAAAGCCTTCTCCAGATCAATGCCTACCGTAAAGGTATCCTCAACACCAATACCCAAAGAGTCAATCATGGCCTCACCCAATTGCCTGCTCATCAGGCGAATCACATCACCCATACGTTTCTTCTCACCGGCACTTGCCACACGGGTCAATTTCGCACCACGAAGATAGGCAAGACTGGTAGGACCACCCGCTTTATTCACCAGATCGGAAAGACGTTCCTCACGATTGGTCATGGCATAATTTCCTCCAAAAAGAATTTCACCATCAATGACTACATTCTGTTGCGCCTGATAACCCGGACTGCGACGGACATAAACTTCGTCATAAGGCTGAAGGATAAAACCGGGCTGACCGTCGATGACAAAACCATCCTTTAAAGAGAAGGTATACATCTGACCGATAGTATCATTATCCGCAGTACTACGGGGATTCTTGATTCGTCTCGACACATCAATGCGGACAGTAGAGGCGGCTTCTTTCAAGCCACCGGCCTGGATGATCAGATCCTCAAGTGTCATGTTATCAGCATAGGGATAGGA
>NZ_QTLF01000056.1:0-12640 GCF_003434395.1 Bacteroides sp. AM23-12 | reverse complement strand
CGGTTCTTAGGGGAGAAGGGGGCAGTAATGCCCTTGACTTACCCGATATTTCCAAGCAGGGCGATTTCTTCGTGGAATCGCCTATCATTCTGTTAGCCAGTATTATATGGTATCTCAAAATCTACAAGAACGGCAAGTATTGCACCTTCCCCCATGCCATCGAGTTCCTGAACCGCAAGTATGCCGACATTTTCCCCATCCTGACCTCGTACCCGGAGCTTGAGAACTACCTTTCTCCCTTCATGGACGCATGGGAAAGCTCGGCGGTGGAGCAGTTGCAGGGGCAGATTGCCAGTGCCAAGATACCGCTTTCCCGCATGATCTCCCCGGCTCTCTACTGGGTGATGACGGCGGACGATTTCACCCTCGACATCAACAATCCCGAAGAGCCGAAAGTGCTGGTAGTCGGCAACAATCCCGACCGTCAGGGCATCTACGGGGCGGCTTTGGGATTGTACAACTCCCGCATTGTCAAGCTCATCAATAAGAAGAAACGTCTCAAATCCTCCGTGATTATCGACGAGCTGCCCACCATTTACATACGTGGGCTGGATAACCTCATTGCCACCGCTCGAAGCAACAAGGTAGCCGTCATGCTCGGCTTTCAGGATTTCTCTCAGTTGAAGCGTGACTACGGTGACAAGGAAAGCGCCGTAATCTGTAACACGGTCGGCAATGTATTTGCAGGTCAGGTAGTTGCGGAAACCGCCAAGACGCTCTCCGAACGCTTCGGAAAGGTCCTGCAGAAACGGCAGAACATGACCATCAACCGGAACGAGACTTCCGTCTCCATCAACACCCAGATGGACAGCCTTATTCCGGCAAGCAAGATTTCCAACCTCACGCAGGGCATGTTCGTGGGGGCGGTAGCCGACAACTTCGACGAGCGCATCGAGCAGAAGATTTTCCATGCCGAGATTGTAGTGGATAACGAGAAAGTCAGGCGGGAGACCGCCCGCTACGTGAAGATACCGCAGATCATCGACTTCACCGACAAGGATGGCAACGACACCATGCAGCAGCAGATTGATGCCAACTACTACCGCATCAAGAGCGAGGTTAAGCAGATTGTCGCTGACGAGATCGAGCGCATCAAGGCGGATCCGAAACTCTCACACCTGATCAAAAACGGATAATAAGCGTAAATTTCTACCTTAGTAGTAAAACAGTTGTTTTTATATAGTTTTACCAAGTTGGTTGAACAGCGCAAATTGTTGAATAATAGCGAATTTAAGCAATTCTTCGCCAAGAGCGCAAACCGAAAATTACGCAGCCATGGAAAATAGCAGGGAAAAGGATAACTGACCAAGGAGCAA
This sequence comes from Bacteroides sp. AM23-12, assembly GCF_003434395.1. Lineage (NCBI taxonomy): Bacteria > Pseudomonadati > Bacteroidota > Bacteroidia > Bacteroidales > Bacteroidaceae > Bacteroides > Bacteroides sp. AM23-12. Next base: position 11,324 of record NZ_QTLF01000056.1, on the reverse strand, counting down.
CTTGATATAATGTGGCAGGCTGTCTGCATCTGTCTAGGAAAGACACCGCAGGCGGTCAGGACGTGCTGGAAATGCATAAAACACTCCAGGCGAACAAAGTCCTGTTCAGGATGACGGATGAAAGAACAAGGGTGCAGCAACGGACGAGTACCTGCAACAGTTGAGCCGACAGATAGACCGGTTGGAAGGGTTGAAAGTAAACCACAGCCATAGTTTCAACGTGACATATTCCAGGTCGTATCTTGTTCAAGTCACCATCGTGGAATTGTTTCTTTTTTCGCTGGTGCATAACGCATGGCAGCTTAAAAGGGGCTGGCGGCTCAAATACCGCTACGTTCTGATGTCGGGAAATGCGGACGCCAAGACACTTGACAGGCTGGAGAACTGCTTCGAGTGGAACAGGGACAGGAAGCTAATATGGAAGATCAGGAAAGAGGTGGAGGACTTCGAGCGTTGGACGGAAAAGAAAGTGGCAGAAATGCTGCGTGCTAAAAGACAACAGCCGGGAGTGGGGAAATAACATACAAGAAAGAAAAAGGTCCAAAATATACCGTACTTCCTGATTTTTAAACGCTTCAAGTTATTGATTACAAGAACGGATTGTCTGAAGACGAAATTGTTAGATGATCAAAGTGACCATAACAACCGTATGGTATTTCTTGTTATAGTCGGTTGCATCTGATTATGCAGGAATTTTAATGTACATATTCAAATATAAATATTGATATAGGCCAAAAATACGGTTTATTTATTAATAAAATCATGATTAATAAACAAATTGTTAAAAAATAGAGCTAAATTGATAAGTTAAAAATTAAAATATTCATCTTATTTTGCAAAAAATATATTATTAATATTAATAACTATAACAAGTATGGTTAATTTTTACTGCTCGTTTTCCGTAAATCAAGGAATTATTTTAGGTATTGATTATATTGATTTATTCCTCATTTTATATATTTAAAATTAAACAATTACATGAATTTATTCAAATCATCAGTTCTGTGCGGCATGGTCATAGTGTCATTCATGACATCCTGTACAGACGTGGATATCACCATGCCCAAGGGGCCCAAAGGTGATACGGGGCTTTCAGCCTACGAGTTTTGGAAGGAAAAAGTTGCGGATGGAACCGTCAACTGGCCGAAGGATCAGACAGAAGTCGCTGACTTCTTCAAGTTTCTCAAGGGAAAAGATGGCAAAGACGGGAAGGATGGTCAGAGTGCTTTCGAGCAGTGGAAAGACATGATTGCCAGCGGTAGCGTGGACGACCCGCATAATCCCGGCGAGAAATGGCCCTCCGAAAACAACACGGTACAGGATTTCTGGCGTTTCCTGACCGGAGCCAGCGGAGAGGACGGACAGACACCGCATATAGGTGATAACGGCAACTGGTTCATTGGGAAAGAGGATACCGGTATCGGCGCACGTGGGCGTGATGGTCAGGATGGTAAAGACGGTAAAGACGGAACGAATGGTCGTGATGCTATACCGCCGACAGTCACCATTGGCGATAACGGCAACTGGTATATTAACGGAACGGATACAGGCAAGCCTGCTTTCGGTAAGGATGGCAAAGATGGAAAGGACGGAAAGGATGCCGTGCCTCCTACGGTCACCATCGGCGATAACGGCAACTGGTTTGTGGACGGAACGGATACCGGGAAAAAGGCCGTTGGGCAGGACGGGAAATCTCCCGAGGTTGCCATTGGCGATAACGGCAACTGGTATATAAATGGAACGGATACAGGCAAGCCCGCTTTCGGTAAGGATGGCAAAGATGGAAAGGACGGAAAGGATGGAAAGGACGGAAAGGATGGAGCTAACGGAGCCAACGGTAAAAGTGCCTACGAGCTTTGGAAAGAGTATATCTCGTCCGGTGATGTGGACAACCCGCATAATCCTGACCAAAAATGGCCGGCGGACCGGAACAAGCAAACTGATTTCTGGGATTTCCTGACCGGAAAATCCTCTGTTATCGAGATAGAAGTTGGAAAATACAATGTTATTCCTGAATACTGGAACTCTTCCCTGAAAGAGTATGTTGTACCTTCGGACGGTTCGGTTCTATTTACCGTGTATGACAAGACCGGCAAAAAGGTCACAGCCGGAGTAAAGGTGAGCGACTTACCCGGTGTATCTTCTACGGATGCATTTATCACAAACGAGGAAGGGCAGTTCAAGGTCACATGGGATAAATTGCCAGACAATAAGGGTTTATCAGAAAGGAAAGGAAGTGTGACTGTAACGGTTGATGGAACGCAGGAAACGAGTGCGGGCAACACGTTGGTGCCGAATAGGATCAATGTTAGAGCTATCATTACAAGCGCATATCTGTCTAATTATTCTAATACGTCGATAGATGTTTATAGGACACTAAATGTATATTACAGCTTCGAGCGTCAAGTGGATGGAGAATGGGATAAGTATCCGACGTCCATTACTACTCCTTATAATAGTATGAAATCGGCCAGGGTTAAAGATATAAACCGGCCTGTCAACGAAGGAAATGTGGACAAAGATCAGTTAGTCCGCTATAGCAATGGAAACTCATATCTCTACATCATTCGTCCGTTGGTTTTGACAGAGACGGAGAAGGCAAATGTGGCGAAGAATGATACTGTCGGCAAGTTGGCGAAATATGAATGGGACCAAACAGACAATTATGCGGCACTGTATTTTGGTGATGGTACGGGAAGTTATAATGACTATGGACAGACTATATATTTGCAGGACAAGATACATGTCCCGGAAGTGTATCCGGCCCCATCTTTTAAAGAAAACAGTGTGTTTATTGAAATCAAGCAGGGTATTACCACCATGTGGGGAGAGATTGACACGGATAATTTACAGGATTTTTATAAAACATACGCTTACCCGACAGGGCAAGATAAATTTACAAAAGAGGAAGGAACCAATGTTTGGAAACATCCGGAAGGCAAGTTGCCGGCATCAGAGCTGGAAGAAAATCGGGCTGTATTTATAGAAATGCGTACTTTCATCAATGGAACGGGAGGAACTGTACATACCGGATCCAAGCCGTTGTCAACGGGAGGCAAGCGCTTTAAACTGACAAGCACTTATCCCAATAACTGGATTGGTCTGGATATCAGACGACGGACAGAAAGCACTGATAAAATAACATATAATATATCTAACGAGTACCGTGGGCGTTACGCTTACTATCTGTTAAAAGAGGAAGATAAGTACTATTTAGTTGATTTTGCGGACTGGTCCAAGCGGATGCCCTTGCCAATCAAGGATTGTCCTGTCGACTGGATGAATTGATTTATTTATTGGATAATTGAATATGAAGAAAAAAATAACGATATGCTTTGTGTGTCTCTCCTTGCTGTTGGTCTCTCTGGCGGTGAGAGGACAGGACACGAAAACGACCCGTCGTGTGCCTCTCCAGGCAGAGGTGACGCATGACGGACTGTCAGAAAAGGAATCAAAAGCCTGGGAGATCGGTCTCGGCGGTTCGCTGATAAACTGGAGTCGGGTGTCAGTCACTGGTTTCCGGAGTACGCCGGACAACTACTTTTATAACCTGAAAGCGAATCATCTGATGGGAGGGGCAAACTTGTACATCGCACGGGAATTGAACCGGTGGTTTTACCTGGATTTGCAGGGAAGCGTCGGTTTGACGAAAAACAACAACCGTACCGCAGGTGATGACAGGAAACGTGATTTACTGTACATGGGGGGACTGGGGCTACAATTCCGCTTTACTCCCCTGCTCAGATCCCAATGGGTTGAACCTTATCTCAGGGTAGGTGTGAACTATCTGCATAAAGACTTTGCTTCCGTATATGGCGGCAACTTTGAGGATGATCCAACCGGACAGGCATATTGGGAGTCTTCCGACATCTGGAATCCTGACGGGCGTTCATCCGACAAAAACTCGTTTGTTCCCCTGTCTTTCGGGGCGGGTGTGAAAGCCTGGTTAAGCAACTCGTTCGGGCTGGGGTTACAAGGTGAATACCTTCTGCCCGTGCAGAAGGGGCTTCCCCACTTCGTTCAGGTTTCTGCCAGTGTCATCTGGCGTATTGGCGGAAAGAGCAAACATGCGGCTCCGGTGGTACGATATGTGGAGATAGAGAAACCCGTGGAAAGAATCGTCGAGCGGGTGGTTGAGAAAAAGGTGGAGGTTCCGGCCATTATTGACACTATGGCGTGTGATCTCTTGGAGAATATCCATTTTGAATTTGACAGGGATGTCATAACAGCCACTTCGGAAAGAACGCTTGACAGGCTGGCAGAGCTACTGAAAAGCTATCCGGACAGCCGTTTCCTTATCACGGGCTACACGGACGCCAAAGGAAGCGACTCCTATAACTTGACCCTTTCCGCACGGCGTGCTGAAAAGGTGCATGCCGCCCTGATCGGGCGTGGAGTTCCCGCCCGGATGATTAAATGGCGTGGCGTGGGTAAGCGTGCGGCCATTATCTCCGCCACTGCTGCGGACAATATCCGTGAAGGGGACAGAAAAGTCCTGCTGGAACGAGTTACCAACATGGATTATTGGAATGCCCTGGATAGCAAATAACCCGAATGTTCAGATAGTGATGAAAATGGATTGAAACAGTGCGGGAATCTCATCCGCATCATTCTATTCCCAGGTCAGGAGGAGTAATACGGGGCATTTCTCCGCCAGGCCTGGGAATTTTACTTTACATGACCGGATGGACGTGCAACAGGTTTAGATGATTATCGAGAATGATTAATAAGCATAAAACCGCTTATGCTATGATTGTATTGCTGCAAAATTATAAATATAATTGTCCATGTTTTTACATTACTAATAAACAGATCGACACTGTTTTTCATGGGGAAGCAGGCAGAATGATCGCTCATGATAATACTTGTGATTCACATGAATGGAAAAAACTTGTGTCTTTGTAGTTTAACAATCAAAATATTAAAACTTATGAATACTCTTCTTTTGAATGCCACTTCTTCCAAAAGAAAAAGAATCACTTCTGAAGGTCATCCATACAGCCAGTTTCTTTGCATTAAAGAGCTAAAATGACAAAAAAAAGAGCTGGAATGAAAACATGTGTTTTTGAATAAATTTCGATTTTTGCAAAATAATTAAAAATTAAACCTTATGATGAAGAAAATTTTTATCAGTTTGTTTTTGTCTGGTGTTTTTATGTATCACACAAATGCCCAGACTGCAGTAGAGGGTAACAAGTTTCTGGACAACTGGTCCATCGGGATCAGTGCGGGAGGAACAACCCCGTTAACACATCATTCTTTCTTTGGAAACATGCGCCCGATCACGGGGATAGAACTGAATAAACAATTGACACCGGTTTTCGGTTTCGGTCTGGAGGCGGTCGGAAGCTTTAACACCTCACAAAGCAGGACCATTTTCGACCGCTCCAATGTCAGTCTGTTGGGGTTGGTGAACCTGAACAATCTCCTTGGGACCTATACCGGGGTTCCCAGACCTTTTGAAATCGAAGCGGTGGCCGGAATCGGGTGGTTGCATTATTATATGAACCGGGAAACGGGTTCCGATCAGAACAGCATGTCAACAAAACTGGGCCTGAACTTTAATTTCAACCTGGGAGAGAGCAAGGCATGGACATTGGCACTGAAACCTGCCCTGGTCTATGACATGAATGCTATGGGTTCCGAAGCCGTACGTTTCCATTCCGGACGGGCCGTATGGGAAATATCCGTTGGTCTGAAGTATCATTTCGGATGCAGTAACGGGAAACACCACTTTACAAAAGTGAGAGCTTACGACCAGCAGGAGGTGGATGTCTTGAACGCAAAAATTAATGAACTTCATACACAGGCCGGTAAAGATGCCGAGGCATTGCAGGAGGCAGTGCGAAAGGTAACGGAACTGGAGGCCGCACTGGACAAATGCCGCAACCAGGAACCAAAAATTGTGAAAGACACCATTGAGAACACTAAAAAGACGCTGGAATCCGTCATAACTTTCCGCCAGGGCAGGACGACAGTTGACAACTCCCAACTCCCGAATGTCGAACGTATCGCTACTTATTTAAAGAACCATAAGGGAGCAAGTGTGCTCATCAAGGGTTATGCCTCTCCTGAGGGAAGCGTGGAAGTTAACGAGCGGATCGCCCGACAAAGAGCGGAGGCCGTGAAAAAAATGCTGGTGGGCAAGTATGGAATTGCAGAAGAACGGATTGTAGCCGAGGGCCAGGGAGTAGGGAACATGTTCGAGGAGCCCGACTGGAACCGGGTAAGCATCTGTACGATCAACGCGGGAACGGAATCCAGTAGCCGTTAAATGCGATCCGGAAAATACCGGAAAGATGCATTCACTTGAACAGAATGTATTAACTATATTTATTCTACACGTAATTTGAAATGCTATGAACAGGTATGTATCTGAAATGATCGGGACAATGATCCTTGTTTTGATGGGATGCGGAAGTGCTATTTTTGCCGGGGATATGCCCGGTGCGGTCACCACCGGGGTGGGTACCCTGGGAGTTGCCATAGCCTTCGGGCTGTCGGTGGTCGCCATGGCATACGCTATTGGCGGAATATCCGGATGCCATATAAATCCGGCGATCACACTGGGCATGTACTGCTCGGGAGGAATGGGGGGCAAGGATGCCCTGTTATACATTATTTTTCAGATAATCGGGGGGATTCTCGGATCAGCCGTACTTTTCATACTGGTATCTACGGGGCCACATGCCGGCCCTACCATGACAGGGAGCAACGGCTTTGCTGAGGGGGAAATGTTGCAGGCCTTTATCGCTGAGGCCGTCTTTACGTTTATTTTCGTTCTTGTGGCGCTGGGAGCCACGGATAAAAAGAAAGGGGCCGGTAAACTGGCGGGCCTGGTCATCGGGCTGACGCTTGTCTTGGTGCATATCGTATGTATTCCCATCACCGGAACATCAGTAAATCCCGCGCGCAGCATAGGACCCGCACTTTTCGAGGGAGGAGGCGCGATCTCACAGCTTTGGCTATTTATAGTCGCTCCACTGACAGGAGGTCTGGCCAGTGCCATAGTGTGGAAAGCCATTTCTCAGCATAGCGACAGACAACGATGAAGGGAAGGTGGATGACCCCGAGACACGTTTCTCTGTTATCCACCTTTGTTTGATACATTATTATCAACAAAAATAAAAAAAGATGTCAAAAAGTAGTTTTTTACTGGATTTTAAGGCGTTTGTCATGCGTGGAAACGTAGTAGACATGGCCGTGGGTGTGATTATTGGCGGTGCCTTCGGGAAAATAATATCTTCAGTGGTGGCAGACATCATCATGCCACCGATAGGGTTGCTGGTAGGCGGAACCAACTTCTCGGAACTGAGATGGGAATTGGAACCCGCCAGGGTAGTTGATGGAGTCGAACAGGCGGCCGTCACGATAAACTATGGAAACTTCATACAGACCATGCTGGATTTTGTGATCATCGCTTTTGCCATTTTCTTGTTCATCCGCCTGCTCTCCAATCTCAGGCGCAAAAAAGAAGAGACACCCTTGCCCCCACCTGTCCCGAGCAACGAGGAAAAGTTACTTTCAGAAATACGTGACTTGCTGAAGAAACAATGACGTTTATTCAAACGGTATGGACGGTATCGGGCAGGAACATATCTGAGGAACAGGCTACTCCTTGGCGGTGGAAATTTTCCTTTGTCCCTGAATGATAAAAATAGTGTGAACATTAAAATTCAGATATGACTAAAGCAGATATTATAAACCGGGTCTCTGAGGAGCTTGGAATCGATCGCAGGACCGTTGGCCTGGTAATCGAGAGTTTCATGAAATGCGTGAAGGATGCACTCGGCAGAGAGAGAATTGTATTCCTGCGCGGATTCGGGACCTTTTCTTTGAAGAAAAGGGCGGCAAAGAAGGCACAGAATATCCAACAGCACACAACCATATGCATCCCGGCTCGCAAGGTCCCTCATTTTAAACCCTCGGAGTCTTTCTTGGTTCTCCGGAAAGAAGATAATCGAAAATAGACTGGGAGTGAATCTACCCCTTCCATTGTCAGGGAGGGGTGGATTTTAATGTGTTTTATGGAAATTTATCAATCATGTTTTACTCCTGTTTTCCAGCCCCGTTCAGATATGGACTACAGGATCATAGATGACCGGACGATCATGTAGATTCCCGGTAAACCTGTAAATAGACTGTTATGCGTGTTTTCAATCTTTTATTGTTGATCTCCATGTTCATTCCCTTTCCGCTGCCCGCTCAGGTGGGCGAACGTTATATAGAGGTAACCGGTACTTCCGAGATAGAGGTAGTTCCTGACAGGATTCATTACGTTATCGAAATAAGGGAGTACTTCGAAGAAGAGTTTGATGGCGTATCCAAACCGGAAGAATATCGGACGAAGGTTCCTCTTACCAGGATAGAGGAGGAATTGAAGCAGGTTTTGAAAATAGTCGGAGTGCCACGGGAGGCAATCCGCACACAGGATGTGGGCGATAATTGGCGTAAGCCGGGACAGGATTTTCTGGTTTCCAAATCATTTGATGTCACGTTACGTGACTTCACACTGATTGATGAAATTTTAAAACGGGTGGACACAAAAGGAATTCATACGATGTATATAGATAAACTGGAACATAGGGATATCCTGTCCTATCACAGGAAGGGCAAGATAGAAGCACTGAAAGCGGCACGGGAAAAGGCGGTTTACCTGCTGGAGGCAATAGGTAAGAGGCCGGGTGAGATCATCCGCATCGTGGAAGGAGGGGATGCTGGAAAAGAGATGTTTGCACAAGGTCATATCTTATCGGTTGCCCCGCCCCCATTCGAGAGAAGCCGCACGATAAAAAAGAGATATTCGATGCTGGTCCGGTTCGGGATCGTGGATCGATGAACCGTTATTATAACAAATCCCGGAATGGACTTGCAAGAGAAGATAACGGGCATTCGGGTTTGCGGTGAAATATCCGGCCTTTTCTCTGACCGGTAAATAGATTAATAGATTCAACTCACGATAAGATGAAAGATTATTACTTTATTATGAATGCCGGGGTAAAAGCCGGAGGAGAGATCACCCATGCGGTATTAGAAGGGAAAATTGTATCTGCACCGAAAGGATACGATGCCTTCACGGGGATTGAAGCGGCCAGGGAGAAACTGGCTTGCGGGAATATCCGTCAGCAGATGGAAGAATTCGGTATCGAACTTGAGATCGTGCCGGTAAATACTGTTTTTTTACTACGATGAAGGAATATTGCGTTTATTGGTTTGAAAACGGAGAACCGAGGCACGAGGTATTTTCCTGTCTGGACGGGGCGGAGATGTTTTCCTGCATGATAAGAGGACAGGACGGCGTGGAACACGTGGAAATATCCGAGGAAGATATTTCCGCTCCGGAGGAATTCCGGGAAATATGCCCCGGAGATTTCTCTTGAACATATGACATGGATCCGGGGTCCTTTTTTGCCGTAGCCTGGCGGTAAAGGGACCTTATCTGGTTGTAAAATCGGGCAGTGTCAACCATTTTTTCACCGATTAATCGCATACGCAAGATGAAAGCTCCACGGAAAATTTATACATGGACCAGTATCCTGCTTTTCGTGTGCTGTTCCCTTATTTTTCTTTCATGTGAAAAGGAAGAGCTCGGGGAAGCCATGGAAAATCGGAAAACGTTATTCATGTTTCTGCCGTGGTCCACTGACCTGACAGGCTATTTTTACACCAATATCGCGGATATGGAGGCGTGTGTAAGCAGAAGGGGGCTGGAGCATGAAAGAATTCTCGTGTTTATGTCCACGAGCTCTACGGAAGCCACGATGTTTGAGATCATACATTCCAAAGGAAAGTGCGATCGTAAAACGCTGAAAAGGTATGGCACTCCGGGGTTTACTACGGTGGAGGGCATAACGGGGATATTGAACGACGTGCAGGAATTTGCTCCTGCTCCGGTTTACGCTATGATCATAGGTTCCCATGGCATGGGATGGCTTCCTGTGGACGGTACACAGGCGCATTCCCTTTTCCGGATGAAAAAGCATTGGGAGTATCAGGAGCAGCCGCTGACACGCTATTTCGGGGGACTGACCCGGGAGTTCCAAACGGACGTGGGTACCCTGGCCCGGGGGATTGTAGGCGCGGGCGTCAAAATGGAGTATATCCTGTTTGACGATTGCTATGTGTCATCCGTAGAGGTTGCCTATGAACTGAAAGAAGCCACAAGATTTCTTATAGCCTCTACCAGTGAAATGATGGCATACGGAATGCCTTACGCCACTGTGGGGGAGTTCCTGCTGGGAAATCCTGATTACGGATCCCTTTGCGAAGGATTCCACGACTTTTATTCAACCTATGAAATGATGCCCTGCGGGACACTGGCTGTGACAGATTGCTCTGAATTAGATAATATGGCTGCTATCATGAAAAGTATCAATGACAGGTATGTTTTCGATGATTCCCTACAAGGAGAACTCCAGGGACTGGACGGATACACCCCCGTCATCTTTTATGACTTTGCCGATTATGTCCTCACCCTCTGCTCTGACCCTATCCTGACAGCCCGCTTCAGGGAACAGCTGGAGCGGCTTGTTCCCTATAAAACCCATACGGGTAAATTTTATTCCAGGGCCAAAGGGCCCCTTCCCATACATACTTTCTCGGGTATAACGATCTCGGACCCGAGCACCAATCCCATGGCCTTACTGAAAGGTACGACCTCTTGGTACAAGGCCACACACGAATAACCCCGTGGAAAACGGACAGATGAAAATACCCGCATATGACGCAAATATTCCCCTTTCTTCATAAAATTTCCGATAAGTTCGGACAGCATCGAAAATAATTCTACACGTATGTACCATATATAATTTTGCAGTGATATTTTTATTTACAGTTTATTCGGGGTAAAAAGGTCACGAGAAAATCAAAACTTCAATTACTCTCGAACCGGAATGTGACAAATCTACGAACAGGAGGACAAACGAGGATACCTAAGCCGTAAATTGCACGTTTCCAGCATTCATCCCATATCTTTACGTCCGGTTTCAATCGGAACCTTAAAAATATTCACCATTTAATTTTTTCAGATTATGGACGAACAACCGGACAGCAGCCAGCAGTTAATGGACATCCTGCTCGTCATGGACGAGAAAGGCACGCTCCAAGCCGTCAGCGGAGTAAAGGACGGCGAGTTACAGACCAAGAACCCACTGGAGGACAACAACGACCTCCTGCGGGTGGATCGCCACGGCGATATGTTTTCAAATTTCTTTTCCAACCTCTGGAGCCAGTTGAAAGATCCGACCCGCTTCCATTTCTTCCGTGTGCCGGAAGAGGAGGTGCAGCGGGTAGCCGCCGATTTCCGGCAGCGGGAGAGCCGGTCG
>NZ_QTLF01000055.1:0-12720 GCF_003434395.1 Bacteroides sp. AM23-12 | reverse complement strand
GCCAAGAAAATGGCGGTGAAATGGGAAGAAATGGCAAATGAAGGTGACCATTACCGCCTTGCTTTCGACCGTGAGAATACATGGAGCCAAAAGTATAATATGATCTGGGATAAGATGTGGAGTCTGAATTTATTTTCGAATAATGTAATCAGCAAAGAAGTCAATTATTATTTAATGAAACAGAATCCTTATGGGTTACCGTTAGATTCTCGCAAAGAGTATACAAAGTCTGACTGGATTATGTGGATTGCAGCTATGTCTCCAGATTTAGAAACTTTCAAGAAATTCATAGATCCTCTCTATAAATATATCAATGAAACGACTTCACGGGTACCTATTAGTGATTGGCATGATACAAAAACAGGCAAAATGACAGGTTTTAAAGCGCGTTCAGTAATTGGAGGATACTGGATGAAAGTATTAATAAATAAAGTACAAAACAAACAATAAAATAAATAATCGTTCAAAGTTGATACAATTAAATAGAATGTGAAATAACTCAATATATTTTAAACATCCACCCGTATTGTACTGATTCTCTAAAGTATAATACAGGTGATAAAATTAATTTGCTATGAAAAGTAAAGAACAAGTGTTTTGGTTTTTAAGCCATAATAAGATGTGGTGTATCCCACTCTGTCTGGCTGCATTTTCATTATTACCTGGTAGCTATACTCATGCTGCCAGTATAATAGATGAAAATACATTAATAGTAAACTCTACCCAACAACAACGTATTGTAAAAGGTACTGTTATTGATGCCAATGGTGAGCCATTAATAGGAGTCAATGTAAAAGAAGTAGGGGGGAGTACTGGTACAATCACTGATATAAACGGTGAGTTCTCTCTAAATGTAGCTCCCAAAACAAAATTAGAAATTTCTTTTATCGGTTATCAAACACAGAATGTTACTGTGGGAGAGGCGAGACAAATTACTGTAACCTTACAAGAAGATACACAAGTTCTAGATGAAGTTGTTATAACAGGATTTGGTATGTCACAAAAGAAAGCAACATTGACGGGTGCTGTTTCTTCAATTAAATCTGAAGAAATTGCTCGTTCTTCTGCTGTTACTGCAGGTGGAGCTCTGGTTGGTAAAATTGCAGGTGTAAATACTCGTCAACAAGATGGACGTCCTGGCGCTGAAACAGCTTTGCAAATTCGTAACATGGGTACTCCATTATTTGTAATTGATGGTGTTATTTCAGATACAGGGCAATTTAGTCAGATGGATTTTAATGATATTGAATCTATATCTGTACTAAAAGATGCATCAGCTGCTTTATATGGGGTACGCGCGGCGAATGGAGTAGTGGTTGTTACAACTAAGAAAGGTAGTCGTAATTCTAAAAATACAGTTTCTGTTAATGCTTATTATGGTTGGCAGAAAAACTCTAAATATGTTAGTCCAGCTAATGTAAAGGATTATGTTCATGCCTATGTAACAGCAGAAACATTCTCTGGACGTAATGGCGATTCTCGTCGTTACAGCAAAGAAGAATACGAGAAATGGATGAGTGGTACAGAACCTAAATATCAAGGATGGAATTGGGAAGACTATATTTGGGTAAGCGCTCCGCAGTATTATATTAATACTAATTTCTCCGGAGGTACAGATAAAGCAAACTATTATGTAGCGGTATCCCACATTAATCAAGATGCAACTATCCGCAATTATGGTGGATTCCGTCGTACAAATGTACAGATGAATATCGAAATGAATGTAAATGAACGTCTCAAGGTAGGGGCAAGTATGAATGGACGCATTGAAGATCGTCGTCATCCTGGAGTACCGGGAGCTGATGATACATGGCTGCCTCGTTTCGCAACAATGAAAAATCAACCAACTAAACGACCATTTGCTAATGATAACCCGAATTATCCACAGCTAGTATCCGACCAACCGGAAACAAACTTTGCTATTTTGAATTACGAGACTACAGGAAAGGTATCAGATGTATGGCGCGTAATTCAAATGAATGGTACTGCTGAATATGAGATTCTGAAAGGATTAAAATTCAAAGGAATGCTAGGCTACTATTATGCTTATAACGAACTGGATAACCAAGAATTCACCTATGAACTATATGGTTATGACGAACAAAAAGATAATTACTATGTAACCAACCGTATGTCAAATCCTTATCGTGAGCGCAACCGCGAGAAGGTAGAAGATCAATTTTCAAACTTTCAGTTAAACTTTGACCGCAAATTTGGTAAACATGCGGTTGTTGCTGTAGCTGGATTTGAGGCAAGTCAGCGTAAACGCCCTAAAATGTGGATTCATTCTACACCAGTTTCTAATGCAATGGATTTGATTCGTCTGAAAGAAATTCAGGAGTTTAATGATGATGGAAATAGAACAGAGGCACGTATGGGATATTTGGGACGTATCAATTATAGTTATGCTGACAAATACCTAGTTGAATTAATAGCTCGTTGGGATGGATCATGGAAATTCCGTCCGGATAATCGTTGGGGCTTTTTCCCATCAGCCTCTTTAGGCTGGCGTGTTTCTGAAGAGAACTTTTGGAAAGAGAGCAAAATTGGTGAGATCGTTACTAATTTAAAGTTACGTGGTTCATATGGCGAAGTTGGTGATGATGCTGTTTCTGACTATTCTGCTTTTGACTATCTACCTGGCTATAATTACAACAGTGGGGGTGCAGTAATTGATGGCAACTGGGTAGTAGGAACTTCAACTCGGGGACTACCTAACCAAACACTATCCTGGATGACAGCAAAGATTCTAGATATTGGCGTAGATTTAGGTTTTCTCAATAACCGTTTGAATATACAATTTGATTATTTCCGTCGTGTACGTGATGGAATTCCTGAACCTCGTTATGATGTGTTAATACCGAACGAAGCAGGTTTTAGTCTACCAAAGGAGAATCTTAAATCAGATATGCATAGAGGTTTTGATGCTTCTATTATGTGGACTGATCAAATCAATGATTTCAATTATAGTGTTGGGGGTAATATAACCTATTCCCGCTTTTGGGATTGGGAACAATATAAGCCGCGCTTTAGTAATTCGTGGGATGAATACCGTAACAGCATTTGGCATCGTGTAGGATATGTGAATTGGGGGTATGAAGCTATCGGTCGTTTTGATAGTTGGGAGCAAATTGCCAATTATCCAGTTGATAATGATAGAAAAGGGAATCGTACAGTAGTTCCAGGAGATATCATGTATAAGGATCAAAACAATGATGGAGTGATCAATTATTTGGATGAACGTCCCATTGGGTATCGTGTAGATAGTACTCCTACTCTCAATTTTGGTATTAATCTTTCTGCATCATGGAAAGGATTTGATTTGGCAATGGATTGGACCGGCTCCGGTATGACATCATGGAATCAATGTTATGAGACAGCCCGTCCGTTCCAAAACGATGGTAACAGTCCTGATGAAGTATTGAAGGATGCATGGCATTTATCTGATATATGGGATGCTAATAGTCCGTTAATTCCAGGTAAATACCCCATGGTTCGTCTAAATACTGATGAAACTAGTGCTTATGATAAAAGTTCATATTGGTTACATAATGTAACTTATTTAAAGTTACGTAATTTGGAAGTCGGCTACACATTCCCCAAAACATGGTTAAACAGAACTGGCATTAGTAATTTAAGACTGTTTGTTTCAGGCACAAACTTACTGACTTTATCCAATTTGTCTGTGATGGATCCGGAATGTGCATCTGACAACGGTTTGGATTACCCTCCGATGCGAGTAATAAACATTGGCGTAAACCTAAAATTTTAAGAAACAATGAAAAAGAAATATTTATATACAATAATGACTGCCACGATGTTGTCATTGGGCAGTTGTAGTGGCTTCTTGGATACAAAGCCCGATACGTTATTAACCCAAGATCAGACTTTTGGAGACCCTACATTAGTTAAATCCGTATTGGCCAATTTTTATGGACGTGTAACAATAGGACAGCGTATTGATGACTGGGATCAATGGACAATGCTAGACGAGGTAATTCATTTCGACACAAATAGCGATGAGAATATTGATAGAAACAAATGGCGTACATATGACTATACTCTAGTACATGACCTTAATCAGTTCTTAGAAGGTATTAAACCCTCAGACGCTGTAGATGAAGCCACGAAAACTGCTTATATAGGTGAAGTACGCTATATTCGTGCATGGCTTTATTTTTGTATGGGACGTACTTTAGGTGGTGTACCTATAATAAATGATGAGATATTCAATTACACTCCAGGAATGGATATAACAACTCTGCAGATACCCCGTTCTACTGAGGCTGATTTATACGATTATGTAATCTCAGAATGTCAGGAAGCCTCCAAAATGTTGACCAAAGACACTAACAAAAACTCTGCACGAGCCAATTATTGGGTAGCAAAAATGCTGGAAGCCCGTGCTGCTTTAACTGCAGCTTCATTAGCTACTTATAACACGGCCGAGGCACATCCGCAGTTGCGCACGAATGGTGGAGAAGTAGGTATACCTTTTTCCAAAGCCCAAGAATACTATAAAATAGCGTTGGCCGCTGCAAAAGATGTTATAGAAAATGGACCTTACAAGCTCATGCTGGCATCAGAGCAAACTCACAAAGCATATGCGGACAATTTCTATAAAGCTGTATGCCAAAAAGATGGTAATACAGAAGTCATTTGGTGTCGTGATTATGTCTCTCCGGGGCAAACACATCAGTTCACTAAAGGAAACCTGCCCAAAAGTATAGAACAAGATACTGGAAGTGACCGTTTATCTGTTTTACTAAATCTAGTTGAGGCTTTCGAACCACTTGATGCCACGGAAGAACAAAAAGGGACGAGTATACCATTTGAAATTGGTACCCTTGAAAATCCGAAATTCTTTACCGAACCAACAGAACTATTCATGGAACGTGACCCACGCCTAATGGGTTCTATCATTGTACCTGGAGCAACTTTTGACAGTAAGGTTATTGAATTACAAGCTGGGCAACTGCGAAAAGAAAATGGTTCATGGTCTGAAGTGACTGGAGCCCGTAATTCTTATGACGAGGATGGCAGGTTGATTACAGCTAATAATGGTCCTTTCGGCGGTAATGACCGAGAAATAAACCGTACCGGTTTCTACGTGCGCAAATATTTGGATGCTACACCTTCAGCAGGTACTATTGGACGTGGTTCCGAAATGTGGAATGTTTATTTCCGTATAGCAGAGGCTTATCTAATTGCCTCTGAAGCTAGCTGGGAGCTATCACGGGATAATACTGATACAGATGCACTGAAGTATATTAATGCCGTTCGTAATCGGGCTGGAATCTCGTCATTAAATACAATTGATCATGAGAAAATCATGCATGAATACCGAGTAGAATTTGCATTTGAAGGTAATCGATGGTGGGATCTGAAACGCTGGATGGAGGCAAGCAAAATATGGACTGGTGAACCAACAGCAAGAACTTCACAACGCTTAGGACTATGGCCATTCAAAGTGGTTGCTTCAGGTGATCCTAACGATGGCAAGTGGGTATTTATTGAAAAAGATATGCAAAAGTTAGATTTATGGCGCCGTCCGTTAAAATGTACAGAAGCACAATATTATTCAGAAATTGATAACGGCTGGATTAATAATAATCCAAAGTTAGTGAAGAATCCTTATCAGTAACTTAATAAGAAACAATGAAGATGAAAACAACATTTAAAATATATTCAATAGTCATATTATCCATTTTTGCATTAATAAGCTGCAGCAAAGATAATTATGACGAACCTACCTCCTTTATAAAAGGCCGTGTGGTCTATAAAGGAGAGGCTTTACAATTACGTGGCAACGAAGCAGTCAAATTGCAGCTATACCAACGTGGCTATCAAAAACATGATCCTGTAGAGGTTTTTGTAAACCAAGATGGAGAGTTCTCTATCTGTATCTTTGATGGACAATATCAATTAATAACGAAGGCTGGCAATGGACCTTGGAGTGATGAGGGACGCGATACTATAGAGATAAAATTAAATGGACTTGCCACACAAGATGTTGAAGTAACTCCTTATTACTTAATAGAAGATGCTAAAATAGCTCTGAATGGTAATAAAGTTGATGCTTCATTTAAAGTAAATAAAATAGCAGGTACTGGAATTGATCGTATGATTATGTTATTAAGTACCACACAATTCTTGAGTGATGCTGAACATAATGTAGATCGTTATGACGAAACTGAAAATTTAGCACAATACGACGAAACAGGTAAGATATATAGTTTTACTACCAAAGATTATACTAATAACAGTATGTTCCAAACAGCTTTAAAAAGAGGAACATTGTTTGGACGTATTTGCCTGTGGCCCAAAGGGTCTGATCAAGGAATTTATTCGGAAGTATTTAGACTTAAATAGAACTATATTTCAGTTTTATTTATGAGGGTGTCTTCGGACACCCTCTTATCATTTATTCTAACTCAAGGAGTAAACGGAACTGTGCCAGATGGTTTAGGTAACGGAGTATTCACCGGTAAAGGGACTCCCAAATCCGGCATTCCATCAGCATCCCATCCTATCTTCTGCAATCGTGGATTGCGACTTTCCGACTCTCCCGTATTACCGCTAGGAACACTTCTTGCCTGATACAATATATACCATTCCGTTCCATCAGGCGAAGGAAGAAAGGAAAGGTTAGCCGGGCCATACACTCCATCTTCCGGTCTCTGTTGAAATACAGGAACGGGGCTCTTCTTCCAGGAAGCCGGATTCAGCAAGTCACTATCCGCGTCGGCAGTCAACATTCCGGTACAATAATAAGGAGACCAGCAACCGCTTGCCGCATAATAGACAATGACAGTCCGGTTATCTTTGGAATGAAAATACTGAGGGCTTTCATTTACATAAATCGGATAAGCAGTCCGCCCGCCATCCGGATTTACCCACTGCCGTTCCCATTCATACTCCGGCTTCGAAATCAGAACCCTTTCCGTAGCCAATGTCCAGGGGTTTTCCATGCGGGCAATATAGATGCATTGTGTTTCACTGCCTATCCTCCGATTAGGCCACCCGGACCATAGAAGATAAAGCTCCCCTTTATGTTCAAAAGTTGAGGGATGTATTCCCCAGTTCCAATCGGGATTGGTCATGATCGCTCCTTTCATGCGAAACTCTCCCTGCATAGGGTCAGGAGAATCATTCTCAATCACATAAATCTGATGATTATCTGTATTTCCATCATCGGCAGCAAAATAGATATACCATTTACCATTGATATTCCGTATTTCCGGATTCCAAAGGTTATGGCTATTCGAAGGATCTTTAGGCACCCAGACCTCTTTACAAGTGGAATGAGCCATATCGGTAATATCGGTGGTTACCCACAGATATATTTGCTCATTAGTTTCATGGGTATAATAATATTTACCATTATGGTAAATCGCGCTTGAATTAGCCCCTTCCATAAATAATGGATTGGCATAAGTATCTTTTTCAACATCTTCTTTTTTTCCCGCCCGTTTGGAATTACAAGAGATGTTCAGCAAAACAAGGAATAATAACAAACATAAATTGATTCTCATAGTTTCATTTTTAAGATGATACAAAGAAAAGACTTTTTTTTCATTAATAGTTAATAAAGCGAAAATAAAAATTAAGTTTGGAATATCATTCTCGTCATTACATCGTGACACATCCTGCTGATGACAGGAAAACAGAAAAAAGAGAATGTAAAGACAAACTACCCATTAATAATAAAAACAGAAAGTTTCTTGGCATCATTACACACTTTCACACGAAATATATTAACCGTTTATATACTTCTTCCGAATCATTTATTAATAAATTCGTTCATCGTTTATTATAAACGTCCCCCAAGTTTATTATAAACCCGAGCATCGTTATTTCAGCAACAAATATTAATTTTAAGCAACAAAAAGGGCTGCAATTCCCATAAAGAATCGCAGCCCTTAGCTTGTATCAGACTATCCGGCAAGCATTATCCGAAATGGAAACGCTTGCAATCTGTTATTATATTGTACTTATTATTACTCATTTTTCGTCTATATTATCAATGTTATCGAATTTACTTCCGGTTCTCACTTACAAATATACAACATAAAAAACGGTTTGTCAAGCCCTGCATGCTTCTTTCATACATCTGATGATAAATCAAATGGTAGAATCGGCATCCGGAGTGCTTTCTACCGCTGTATCGGAAGCATACAACTGATTGACATATTCCTTCGGGAGAACTCCATATTGTGCCTTGAAACACTTGGCAAAATAAGAGGAGGAAGTGAATCCAACCTGTGCCGCAACCTCGGAAATACGTGTACCGCCCTGAATTAACTCAGCTGCCTTATTCATACGGAGGGCCTTCAGATAATCATTGGGCGACATTCCCGACAATGCTTTTATCTTCCGATAGAAGTTGGAACGGCTCATGTTCATCTGCTCTGCAAGAGTATCGATGGAGAAATTCTCGTCTGCCAACTGGTCGGCAATCACTTCCTGTATCTTGGCAACAAACTCACAATCTCTCTGAGTCATCGCAAGTTCTGCCGAGGCCTGATTGGCATTCCCGGACAAACTAACCATCAGCTTATGGAAAGACTGCCTCAACCGGAGCAGGTTCTCGATCTGCTTATGCAGTTGTTTGATAGAGAATGGCTTCTCAATATACACATCGGCTCCGCATTCCAGTCCTTCCACCTTAGATTCCAGCGTCGTTTTTGCCGTCAGTAAGATGACCGGAATATGTGAATAGTCGATTTCCGATTTCACTTTGCTACAGAGTTCCAGCCCGTTCATTTCCGGCATCATCACATCACTGACGATGACGTCTACACTCTCCTGTTCGAGTATCTCAAGTGCCGCACGACCATTCGGAGCTTTCAGCACACGGAACCAGGCAACCAACGAGTCACGCGTCAGATTCAACAGTTCGACATTATCTTCTACCAGCAATACGGTGAATTTCTTTCCGGAGAACTCTGAAGGAATATTCTCTGCCGAACCTTCGTTTTCGGAATGAACCTCAACGATATCAGCAGCTTCTTCTGCCTTCTTTTCGCTTAAAGGAAGAGATAATATAAACGAGGAGCCTTGCGGTTCGTTATCTTCAAGGCGCAGGCTGCCTTGATGGGCTTCTGCCAGAGATTTCGCAAAAGCCAGTCCGATACCGGTACCTGTGGCGGTAGCGACTTTATCATCCGGCATTTGGTAGAAGGCTTCAAATATCTTTCCCTTTTGGGCATCCGGTACTCCACGACCGTCATCACTCACATATATCTCATATCCCGCATCAGTTGTCACGAGTTTCAAATCGATACGCGTACGGGCATATTTTATCGCATTGCCCATCAGATTCACCAGTATCTTACTCAACTTTTCCCGATCGACCATTGATACCAGTTCCTGCTCGGGCAGAGTCAATACCAGTTCAATTCCCTTTAACTCGGCAGGACTGGTGAACTGACTATATACATCATTCACTATTTCCTTAATATCGCAACTTACCAGATTCAGTTGCAAAGCTCCGTTTTCCATCTTCTGGAAGTCGAGCAGCTGATTGGTAATCCCTAAAAGATAGTTTACATTCTTATCTATTACAGACAGATACTTAGCTTCTTTTCCTTCATGTTCTATCTCTTGCAACTTTTCAAGAGGCAATCGGATCAGACTGAGAGGGGTACGTATCTCATGTACCAGATTAATGAAGAAGCCGATCTTTGATTTATAAACTTCCTGTTCTTTAGCAATCTGATATTTCTCCATCCGACGTTTGTACTTATGCTTCACGCGAAGATTCCAGCGCCATGCAATCCAGACAATCCAGCCCATCAACAGGAGAATATAAATAAAATAGGCGAAAGAACTACGCCACCAAGGGGGAGTAATCACTACCCGCAGAGTAGTCGTTTTCTCGTTCCACTGATGGTCATTATTGGAGCCACGCACTTCGAACTCGTATTCTCCGGGAGGCAGATTGGTATAAGAAGCAGAGTTGTTCTCGGAGTTGGTAATCCACTCTTTATCTACTCCTTTTAATATATAGGAATATCTGTTTCGTGCCGGGTCTTCATAGCTTAACGCCACAAAACGAATCGTGAAACTATTATTTTCATAAGACAAGGTTATCTTGTCAGCCATATAAATCGGTTTCCCCAGTTGAAGCAGCTTCTTCACTTCCTGTTCGTCATTCAGATAGGATAAACGGATATCAGTCACATATACCGGAGGAATGTAGGAATTATCCACAAAACGTTCCGGCTGGAAAACATTAAAGCCGTTGATTCCGCCAAAATATAGTTTACCTTCAGAAGATTTTAAAGAAGAACGTGCCATAAACTGATTTCCCTGCAAACCATCATTAATCGTAAACTGTCGGAAATGAGCTTTAGAAATCGGATTAATCTTAAATATCCCTGCATTGCTGGATATCCAAAAATCTCCTGTCTGATCTTGTTCAATAGAATAGATCACCTTATTGGGAAGCGCAGAATCAAACTCAATAAATGCCTCTGTTTTGGGATCGAAGGAGCATAATCCTCCCCCATTCGTGCCAAACCACATCACGCCTTTGTTATCTTCAAATACCGTGATCACCGAATTACTGGTAATGGTGGTCGAATCTTCCCGTTCGTGCTGGAAATGTTTCCAGTGTCCGCTCAGGGTATTGTAGGAGAACACACCGCTGTTGGTCGTTGCAATCCACAGATTGTTATACATATCCTCATATATATCGCCCACGGAAATCATGGAGCCGATACTGGTAATCGTCATGAAATTATCGGCATCAGGATTATACCGGCATAAGCCCCAGCTTGTTCCAACGAAGATTTCCCCTTTCCGGTCTTTATATATGCATAGTACGTCATTGCTGCAAATGGTATTGGGGATTCCGCGCGAGTGTGTATATTCCTTTATCGAACCGGTACGCAGATTAAGCACACGTATTCCTTCCGCATAAGTACCGATCCAAAGACAATCGCCGTCTAACATCAAAGAGCGAATATCATATTTCTGACTCTTTACACCACCGATATGATATTCCGAAAGCTCCCGTGTAACGGTATTGAAGAAATATAAGCCACTCTGAGTACCAATCCAGATATTTCCGTCTTTATTTTCACAGAATGGGCCTACCACCTCTCCTGCTCCCGCTATCCCCGACAGATAGGCGGGTGAATAGTAATCGAAACGCTTGGTCTGCTTGGACATATAGTTGATACCTCCCAAGTTCGTCAATACCCACAGAGCACCTTCCGCATCCCACATCATGCCGTTTATAGTCTGATCACTCAGACTTCGCGGATCAGCCGGATTATCTGCACGGAGGAAGGTTTTCGACTCGCGGTTGAATAGATAGAGTCCATTATCGGTTCCTACCAGCAGTTCATTTTCCGTATATTTCAGCAGGCTGCGAACTGCCCCGAAGTTCAATGAAGGAGCCATGTAATTCTCAACCGTTCCAGTCTGCCGGTTCAATCTCCCCAACAAATTGTTGCCTGCTCCCAGCCATACTTCTCCCTCTACATCCAGTACACAGTTTATTTTGTAACTATCGGAAGAGTTCACGTCCGATGAGACCTTATATGATTGCAGAAATTTGCCGTTTTCATCGAAACAAAGCAGTCCTTCCTGTAGCGAAGAAACATACACCTTCTTCTTATCGTAACTCTGACAGACGTCCCAGACAAAAGAGGTCTGAATACTATTCTGAGTCAACACTTCGGTCTTGGGATCATAAATAAAAAGTCCCTGCCCTAAGGTGGCAATCCAGAGAAGTCCGTTATCCGTCTTTACAATCTTCTTGATTTCACTGCTGACGTATACGCCATACTGAGTAGTCTTGTCAAAATAGGAGAAACGGTCCGTTGCCCGGTCATAGATATACAGTCCGGAGTTCGTTCCAACCCATATATTCTGATCTTCTTCAATCAGTGCCTCAACGAAATTGTTCTCCAATGAGAATTTATCGTTCAATACATTCCGATAAACTTTATTGCCCCGACCGTCATAACGATTCAGTCCGTCACTGGTGCCCAGCCAGATAAATCCATAGCTATCCTGTATAGCACACCATACCGTATTATGTGACAAGCCATCTTCCACCTGATATTTCTTGAAGGAGAAATAGGGAGATGCAGACAATGGTTCGAGCCAGAAGGCCAGTAAAAGTATCAGTATCTTTGTTAACTTCATACCAAGTGTGTCTTATGTTTAGATTAACGATTCAACCAGGGTTCCGGATTCAACTTTTCTTTCTCTCTGCGTAACTGGAAATGCAGTACCGTTCGTCCGTTATCCGCGCCATCAGAGAATATCTGTCCGATAGACTGCTTCGTACTCACCGTATCGCCGGATTTCACCGAAGCGGAAGACAGATTACAGTAAACGGAAATATAATTACCATGCCGGATGAGGACGTTAAATAGTCCGTTCAACTGGAACACGGCTGCTACCTTACCATCAAAGATGGCACGGGCTTGTGCTCCCGGCTTTCCTTGTATATCAATTCCTTTATTGTCCAGCTTCACATTACGGAGTCCTTCAACGGAATACTGTCCATAGCGGCTGGTTATGATATAAGGTCCGGATATAGGCATCGGAAGTTTCCCACGGTTGGCAACAAAGCTACCGGACAGTTCACGATCTGCCTTGCTCATCGTAAAAGCGTCCAATGGCTCCGACTTCGGTTTGGCAGCCGTTCCGGTTTCGGAGGCACCTTTGTCATTTGTATCCGCCTTCTTGCGGGCTGCC
>NZ_QTLF01000054.1:0-15742 GCF_003434395.1 Bacteroides sp. AM23-12 | reverse complement strand
AAAATAATCAGTAATATGCCCGCAATAATGCAATCCCCAATTCGCTTGACATTGCGCTCAAAAGCATTCATTCCGTCGGGAATGAAATCTTTATTATACTCCATAATAAAATGATTAAATTTTTAGTTATCAGTCCTATATAACGTAATCCAATACTTTCATTTAGAACAACAGTTCTTACTATTTGATAGCCTTTAAAAGTGCTTTAACAGCATAATGTATATACAAAAAGACAGCTCTACCCCAAGGTAACTTTTCCTCTTTTCTCAATATATTCCATTGCCAAGACAATATTTTCATTTTATTTGATGAAATAGAATGATTCCCTACACGATAAAGAGCCATTACAGAGTTAGTGTTCTGAGCTTTATATCCTTTTTTTAAGATAGAAAGCCACAAAGCACAATCTTCATGCCTTACATTCTTAAAATACATTTTACCTACTTTTTCCGTATCATACATTACAGTCAGACAGCCTATACAATTCCCCCTCAATAATAAATGATAATCTACCACTGAAGGAGCAATAATTTTACGCTTTGTACGCCTCCCTGCCTGATCTACTTTCTCGAAATTTGAGAAAACCATTGCTACATTAGGTTGATCTATAAATTTTAACTGCTCCTCTAATTTTTTAGGTAACCAAATATCATCACTATCTAAAAAAGCGATATATCTTCCCCTTGCTTCTCTTATTCCGATATTACGTGGTATGGATGGTGAACCTGAGGGTTCATTTGTTTTTAAATATCTAATACGAAAATCTTTTGCTTCATATTTTTTTATAATATCTGCAGAATTATCAGTAGAACAATCATCAACAATAATCATTTCCCACTGTTGAAATGTCTGCATTATAACTGATTCTATTGATTGAACAATATATCTTTCAGAATTATAACAAGGAATTATAACAGATACCAAAATCATTACTAATAATAAAATGTGAAAAGTAAAAAAACAGGGAACACATATATTCAAATTTTCCAATAAGCTTCAAAAGAGTGACCAATCCTTTTTTCCACTGGAGGCAATTGCATATAATCACCGTATGTATTTTTTAAATATTCTTGATATAATATAGGGACCTCAAAACTTTCTTTTTCAAAAGATAATAATAACGATGAGTCAAAAACCTCTTTTCTATAAATGCATATTTTAGCTTCCGGCTCTACCACATTAGAGACATAATTTGATGATTCATAAGCATATTTTCGAGCCAATCGCTCCATCCTATTTACAAAAAACTGAAAACCAAAGATACGGACGATCTTCCATGCTAAATAAATAATAGGAGTCATCATAAAAGATGTTTCAGGCATCTTAGGATGTGCAGACAAAGCCCTCATCCTATGCAAAACACGCATTTTAAAATAATGAATTTTAAATTTATCAGGCATACCGTCTAAGGGGAAAATATCAACCCAAATCCCCATATTTTGAATAGTTTGCAAATCATTTTCCACACACAAAGTACGAGTATCTATCATTTTTGCATGAGTATAATAATAATCCTCATTCTTTGGATTACTTAAGATTTTATAATAACTATGTCTCAAGGAAGGAACTAACTCCAATAATCGCTCATAATCTGAACGTGGCATCATTATATCAATATCATCATCCCAAGGAATAAATCCTTTATGCCTAACGGCTCCCAACAAAGTACCCCAAGCTAAATAATAGCGAAGATGATATTGCTGACAAATTTTCCGAATATACAATAAAGCGTCAAGTTCTACTTTTTTTATTTCTTGTTCAGATAATCTATTTCGTTTATTCATCTCCATCTTTTTTTATATAGATATCTAATAATAGAAAATACCCATTTAAAAAGTGCCTCATTCCAAACAAACAATCTCGCTGTAAGTTTTTCGGATAGTCCTGGATGAGAATAAAGATGTTCCATTTGTCTTTTTAGATCATACTTTTCTCGAATGATTTGATATAAATCATTTTGCCCAGACAAAATAGCTAAAATCATGAATTTCCACAATGTACGTGAAAATTCAAATTCAAGCCCTCTAACAGAATAATTCACTTTTTTATAGTAGTTGACCGTGCGTTGTGAAGCTTCTATACTTGTCAAACTTTTAATAGAAAAGATTGCCATGGCTGACTGATCATTTACACGATAGTGATAAAGAAGATTGTTTGTATAACAAACCTTATTAGAATAAACTAAATATTTCAATATAAATTCACGATCTTCACCACGAGTACACCCTATCACAAATTCTAATTGTTTCTCTTTTATAATATTATGTCGAAATAACATACAACAAATCTGAGGATTGAAACTTTTATCTAGAATAATTCTTTCTATACAACGTTTACCACTCATTTCTATATATCCTTGAGCATCATCCATACAGAAAACCATAGAACGAGTAAAACCACAGATTGCCAAATCAGCCTGATGACTTATAAGCTGTAAAAGTGTTATCAAAAAATTAGGTTCTATCAGGTCATCACTATCAACAAAGCAAATATACTCTCCTTGACACTGGGATAGAGCCTTATTTCTTGCGACAGACACTCCTGCATTAGACTGAGAAATAATTTTAAAACGCTCATCCAATGTAGCGTAATGATTTAAAATAGATAATGTATTATCTTGACTTCCATCATCTATACAAATCACCTCCCAATTAACATAGGTTTGATTCAATATAGACAATAAACAATCAGACAAATATCTTTCAGAATTATAACAAGGGACAATTATAGATATCAACATTTTACTATTTGAAAAATATAAACTTATATGGGATATAATATGAGGGTACACCTTTTATGAATGGAACGAATAGGTACAATAAGAAATAAGAAATACATAGAAAATAAGAAAGAAGCTTCACTTGCTCTCTTAGTTGTCCATCCAATCCTTTAACCACTTTAGGAATCAACAAACAATAATATATATTAAAATAAAACGCTATTCTCCCGCCTAAATGAGCTCCTAAAAAAGATACGAAAACAAAACTTAACAATAAAACATTAAATAAATTACACTTGTTTTTATCTATGTTTTTACTTCCCAAAACAAAACAAATAATAAACAACAAAAAGTATATTAATTGAGTATATTTCCCACCTTCAATATCCATCTTGCCATCAAGATAAGAGGTATACACCCCTAATATATTTAGCATATAAAAAAATAAAGGTTTGGCTACTATTGATATTATAGATAATAATACAACTAATCTAAACTTTAGAAATGGCAACCAATATATAATAATCGCTACTCCTGCAGAAGGATGGAATAAAGCTGCAATCAATATACATAATATATATTTAATTAGTGAACGTTTTACTATAAAACGATAACCATAAAAACAAATAGCCAAAGCCAAAGCTTGTCGAATAATACTGAGTGATGTAAAAAAGAAGAAACAAATTAAAATAGTTACTGATAACGCATAATCTTTTGAATATTTTTTTAAAGTAAATATTAGAAGAGCAAATGTTGGAAGCCCAAAAAGAACAAATAACATCTGTGGAGATTCAAAATATAAAGCAATCTCTGCCCAAACAATGCTTAAAGGAGAAAATAAGTATAAAATCTGTGCCTCTTCTTCATTTTCAATTAATGTATAATACGTTAAATAGTCATACCCCACTCTATAACGACAAATTACAACAAAAATTATAATAATAGGAACACAAATTCCCGCTACAGTAGAATATTGTCTTTTCCTACTTTGTATATATAACAAAAATAGCACAATTAGTAAAAAAAATAGATAGAACATGTATTATCTACTATTATTTACTTTTATCAAACAATTCAATTCTAATCTCTCTACCATAAAAGATATCAGTATGTTGCGCATCTGAATCTTTCCAATGAGGATTTGGAATCATATAGTCTTTACCATAATGCATACAAAGATGTTCCTCATAATTTTCAGGAACAAAAGTATTAATTCCAATAAATGAATATTCAATCAAATCAATTCTAGGAAAATGAATTCTCCGGATTGCATTATCACCTTTTTTAGTTCTCTTTATATCTGAATATACTGGAACAAAATCATAACAATAGACCCCATCACAATTTTTCTCTCTTGAAAAAAGGAAAAGATCAATTGTCACACCTTTATAAAGATAAGTTTCCTCATAAGCATCAATAAAATCAAGGGCGGTTATACACCTTATTCTTTTGAAACCATATTTTTTTAAGACCTCTCTTATTATATCTGAATAATCTTCCTTAAAAAGGCCCACATCAAGATCAAAATCATGACTTATAAAACTGTGTTCTCTAACAGCACCTAAAAGAGTTCCAAATTCTAACCAATAAGGAATTCCCACTTCATTCATTGCTTGATGAAAGTTAGTTAGCAGCTCTTGTGAATACTGCAAAAATATTCTATTTCTATTCTTCAATTTTCTATTGCCATAAACAAATAAATATATAGGACGCATATAGGTTCTATACCAATGATTCCGTCGTATTTTACTAATAATCAAACTCAGTTTATCCATTACCTTTTTATTTTTAATATAACCGCCCATATTTCATCAAACAAGGATCGAGAAAAGCAATACAACAACGTTCCATATAGCAATAAAGCAATAACACTTCCTACTACAATTTGAACAATTTCACCCTCTAACAATAAAATCATATACCAAGTACCTCCTCCCATTATTAATGCTAAAAAAAAGCTTGGTAGTATATCTCTCATCTGTCTAATAAGACTTAATTTAATCAATGATTCTGTATAATAAGTATTCAAATACACAGCAATCAATGAATACATAACACGCCCCCAACACATACCTACAATCCCCCAAGGAATAGATAGAAGAAGGATCCCCGTCGCTAACACTTTTTTTATAACTTCTAAACGTAAAGCCAAGTCTGAACGTCCCTTTACATATAGTAAATTCAAATTTATACTACTCAAATGATCAAACATCCAATCTAAACACAATATTTGAAGCAATACAACTACTCCTATCCATTTTTCTGTCAAAAGCAATAATACCAGTGGCTGAGCTATGACAATTAACAAAATCATCAATGGAAAGATAAAAGCAGAAGATAAACGGACATATTTCCTATATAAAGCAGATAATCTATCATTATCATTTTGCACAAGGCTCAATATGGGGTATGTCACTCTAGAAATTATTGCACTCAAATTATATGAAGGAAACTGAGCAAATTGTTCCGCACGAGTATAAAATCCTAAATCAACCGACGAAAACTTCTTTCCTATAACTATAGCATACAGATTTTTATATAAAGTATTAAGAATATTAGCTAATACTAATTTTGACCCAAAAGCAAATAATAAACGAAACGATTTCAATGAAAATATCCACAATGGTTTCCATCTACAAAAATATGCATACAAAACTACAATCAACAATCCGTTTACTAAAGTTTGTCCAACTAAAGCCCAAACTCCAAAATCTAAATATGCAGCCCAAATGCCAATAATACCTGAAACCAAAGCTGCAATAAATGAGACTTTTGATTGAGTTTTAAAATCTACAGCTATTATTAATTTAGTTTTAGGAATAATCGCAAAGGAATTTAAAACAATAACAATAGATAAAATTCTAGTAATCTCAACTAATTGACCTATTTTATAAAACCACGATATATAAGGAGCTAGAAAAAAAATTAGAAAATAAATAACTAATGATGCTAATATATTAAAAAAGAAAACTGTTGAATAATCAATTTCAGTACGTTCCTTATAACGAATAAGGGCATTAGTAAAACCACTATCCATTAACGTTTGAGATAATTGAAGAACTATTGCTAACATTCCTACCATTCCATAATCAGATGGCAATAGAAAACGCGCCATAATGACTGTAACTACAAACTGTATCCCCTGTGATAAAAATCGTTCAACTGCACTCCAAAAGATTCCACATATGGCTTTGTTCTTTAAAGAAGTTTTTTCTTTCATTTATTAAAACGTTTTTTCACAATAGCTGGTACACCAGCTACCAATACTCCTGAAGGTACATCTTTTGTTACAACAGCTCCAGCTGCTACTACAACGTAATCACCAATAGTTACTCCAGGAAGGATGGTAACATTAGCCCCAATCCAAACATTATCTCCTATAACTACCGGTGCCTTTTTATAAGGATAAAGAACTGCTAATGCATTATACGGTCCATTAGGATCAGCAGTTGTCAATATAGTCGTTCCATAGGCGAGTGTTGAGTTTTCTCCAATAATGATTTTATCACGAGCAATCAGATAACAGCCTGAACGTATTTCAGCATTTTTACCTAAGTAGATATTGCTATATTTGCCTACTAAGCGAAAGCTACGAATAGGCACTCCAGAAATAACACTTTCCGGATGGAAGTGTATACCACGAAGGGAAAAATAAAAATGACGAATCTTCAATAATATTTCTGCAATCATGACATCGGTAATGTGACGTTATAATGATTTAATGCAGCTTTTAGTACTTTAAAGAAGTTCTCAATATCATCTACTTCTATCTCTCCTAAAGCACAGATTCTAAAAGTATCCTCAGTTGATATCTTACCTGGATAAATCGTAAATCCACGCTCATAACAATAATCATGTATTTTCTCAAAATCCCAGTTGGGATCTTCTGGGTATTGAACTGAGACAACCAGTCCTGACTGCCATTCACGCTTTATTACACTTTTAAGACCAATTTCATTTATACCTGAATGAATAGCCTCAAAAACTCTTTTGTGACGGGCAAACTTAGCTTCTTCGCCCACTTCAAAATATTCATTTAATGCCTGACGAGTGGCGTAAATAGTTTGTACCGGTGGAGTAAAATGCATTTCACCTGTTCTCTCAAAATTCTCATACTGCAAATAAAGATTACAATAGTAAGAACGCTTGGGATATTTTTTTGAAAACTTAATCTGTTCCTCATTGCCTATAATAAAAGAAAGACCTGTCATCGCTTGAAGTCCTTTTTGAGCAGATGCCATACAAAAATCCACATTATCTTTCTCTATATCAAAAGGAATCATGCCCAAAGAAGAAGTAGTATCGACGACAAATTTAGCCTGATATTTATGAGCTATAGCGCCCATCTCGCGAATAGGGTTCAGAATTCCTGTACCCGTCTCGTGATGAGTAGTATAAACCATAGCTATATCAGGATTTTCTTGCAACACATTTTCCACCACCGATAAATCAGGACGTTCATAAACGGAAAATTCCAAATTAATATGAGGCAAACCATAATATTGACACACTTCTACAGCACGGGTACTATATGCCCCATTATTCACTATAAGCACCCTTTTGTCTTCAGGAAGAAGAGAATTTAGACATATATCAATATTGATGGTTCCTGAGCCACAAAATAATACAGCGGTATGTTTTTCCAAATTCCCATGAGCAACTCTGACCAAATCGTCCCGAAGTTGTTTCATCATACCTGCGAATTCTTTCTCGCGAGGACAAATATCCGGAACAACTTGTGCCATTTTTACACTGTCAGTAGTAGTGGCAGGCCCAGGATTTAATAATATTTTTCTTTCTATTTTCATCGAATATATTTATTTTAAAAAATCCATAAAATGCTCCTTATTCTCTATAGGAGTAGTCGTGGGACGTCCCAAATTCTCCCGAGAATCTATTTTAACCTTTATTTCCAACAAAACAGGACCACATAACTTTGGAAGCTGCTTCATTGCTTCTTCAATTTCAACTTTTGTACAAACAGTATAAGTATGCTTATATCCGCTCCCCCGGACAATAGCCGGAATATCTAAACTAAATCCTAAAGTAGGCTGTCCTCCTACAGACTCGTGAGCACCATTGTTAAACAAAATATGATAATAGTTTTTAGGAGATAAATCGCCAATGTTACTAATTGCCCCTAAATGCATAATAAATGCTCCATCACCATCCAAGCAATAAACAGGTCTATCTTGCTTTGCTATAGCAATACCCAAAGAGATTGATGAACTATGTCCCATAGAGCCTACCGTGAGAAAATCATGTTCATGACCTTGCTCTTTCATTTCTCGATATTCAAATAACTCACGAGAAAGCTTGCCAGTAGTAGAAACGACCACTGAATTTTCAGGCAGATAATCCACAACTATTTGCAAAGCATCCTCACGAGATAAAGGATAATTACATCCAAACTCTTTTTGAAGTTTATATTTGCCAAAAACATCTTTCCGAATAATTATTGCATGAGGAATATTCTTAGTTTTTGCTGATTGTATGATATCATGGAGCTGAATAAATGCATCATTCTCATTTGAATCAAGAATTATATAAGGAATCCGCATTGCTTTCAACAAATCTAAAGTTACCTCACCCTGTTTTTTATGCTGAGGTTCATCTTTTGTTCCCGGTTCACCACGCCAGCCAATCATCAAAAGCATTGGAAAACTGTATACTTGTTCATCTGCAAGAGACAGCAGAGGATTAACAGTATTACCCAAGCCGGAATTTTGCATATAAACCACAGGAACCTTACCTGATGCCATATAATAACCTGAAGCAATTCCTACAGCCGCACCTTCATTAGCAGCTATGATATGTTTCTCACGTGAAGTATGGTCTGTGATATAGGCACAAATATTTTTTAGTAATGAGTCTGGAACTCCTGTAAAAAAATCAACGTCATGACTCAGAAACGTTTCATAAACTTTTTCTACGCTTAACATAATGATATTCCTCTTTTTATTTAGTACCTGGAATCAGTTCCAATATTTCTTTTATGGGCATACACAGTTCGCGCACCTCTAAAGCACGTTCATTCTCTAATATTGTCTTTGCGACATTCATCATAGCAGGATAAGCGGCACGAAGCATATGATTAGCATAAATAATTATATTCACACCCCAATCACACAATTCAGACTCATAAATATGATCATATGTAGTAGGCACAACCACGATAGGTACATGAGCATACTGTTTTCGAAACGCCAAACAAAATTCTTTTATATCTTCACCCGACTTATTTTTGCTATGTATCATAATACCGTCCGCTCCCGCTTGGACATATGCAAAAGCTCTCTCTAAAGCATCACTTACCGGCTTTCCCGCTATAAGGCTCTCAATACGAGCGATAATCATAAAATCATCAGTAATCTGAGATGCCTTTCCTGCTTTGATCTTATTACAGAAACCTTCGATTGTATCTTGAGTTTGAATAACATCTGTACCAAACAATGAATTCTTTTTTAATCCAACTTTATCTTCAATTATTATAGCTGAAATTCCATGACGTTCTAAAGTGCGTACTGTAAATACGAAATGTTCAATTTTACCACCTGTATCTCCATCAAAAATAATAGGTTTAGTAGTACACTCCAGAATATTATTCAAATCTTGCAATCGGGTAGTTAAATCAACCGCCTCAATATCAGGTTTACCTTTACTGGTTGAATCCGTAAGGCTACTAGACCACATTCCGTCAAATACTTCCCTCTTATCCCCTTTTAATATTTCCTGATTTTCAATTATCAAGCCACATAGTCCATCATGAGCTTCCAAAATACGAACTACGGGTTTGGCATTTATCAAACGACGAAGTGATTTTAAACGTACATCAGGGGTTGTACCTATAGCCTTAATATCTTTATCCAAAGAAGATGAATTAATTCCCAAAGTATATGGAATTTCGATAACCTTTCCTCCCTGTTCATTCATCACTTCAAATACGCGCACACGTTCTTCACGTAAAGGCCCGGTTTTCCAGTCGTCACCATGAATTATATAGTCAGGTTTAATGCGTTTGAGATTCTCAACATAGCTCCATTCTTCTTGAGGAACAACTTTACATACGCCTTTAATATTCTGAACTACCTCTTTTCGTTGTTCATAGGTCAGATAAGGAAGGCGTTTATGCTCCGCAATAGCTTTATCTGTAAGAAGACCAATTATAACATCACCGTATTTAGTAGCCTCATTAATAATGCGGATAAGTCCTGGATGCATAATATCCGCAGTCATCCCAATATAAACTGTCTTACTCATAATTTGATATATTATTTTAATTAACAATACGGAACAATATATTTCTCTGCATATTCCAAATCTGATATGTCATCGATTTCATACCATTTCAGCCCTTCTACTTTATGCACATAAACAGGAGATTGAGAACAAGATATTCGTAGTAATTCATACTCATATCCCAAATTGGGTTGTTCATCAACAATACTCGCATAATCAGCACACATTATTTTGTAAAAGGAACCGGATAGTTTATGGATGCCGACCAATTCGCCTTTAGCGTTTAGTTTATTCTTATTGACAGAACATGAAGAAAGGCGAAAATTATCATCATGTTCCACATAATACTGATCTTGAAACTTTGTCACTGGAGCTATTAGCATTGCATCTGCCGCAGGACACTCCAATAAGCTCATTATTGCTTGTTTCTCAAAAATCAAATCTGACTCTAACAATAAAAAATCATCATTGCCCAGAATCTCCCGCGTATTATATAAAGTATACATACTATTTGTTTCAGCATAACGAGGACTAAAACAGGTTTCAAGCATAGGATAGTCTGTCTTCAATTCTTCATAAACTTCTTGTTTATATCCTGTACCGATTACAATTCGCTCAATGCCACATGATAACAAAGTATCAATAGAACGAACTATCATTGGAATACCTCCCACTTTGACGAACCCTTTAGGTATCAATTCTGTATATTGGCCAAAACGGGTTCCCATGCCCGCAGCCATTATCATAGCTGTACGTATCATTCGTTTAATAATATAGTAAGTGAATTTAATTGATGTAAGAATGTTGTAAACGACGTTTTAGCATCATTTATCCTGTTCTATCTCCTTATTTTTCAGTTCTTTTCTCAAGCTAGCCAGCAGACTTTTGCCAAAAAGCACCCACACGAGAGTACCAGATACGGACAGGAACACAAATAATAAAATATAAATTTTGAGTCCCATACCTGAAGGTTTCAAAGGTACAACGGCAGGCTCAACTACTGCAAAGACTGGCTTTTCCTCCTGTACTTTGGCTCTGGATACCTGCAACTGATTAGCAACCTGACTATATATCTGATAAGCCAAACTCATGTCGTTCTGTAAACGCTCCTGCTCAGCACGTACACTTTGAAGAACCACATTATCATGGGCGTCTACATAATCCGCATATTTTCTTTGAGCAGCATAATATTCCTGCTGACGTTCTTTAAACAACCGTTCCAAATACGCACAGTCTTCTTTTACTTTTGAAGTTCGATACCCAATAATATATTCCTGTAATTTATGAACGACAGAATCTGCTATAACCGCAGTGATCTGCGGATTTTGTAAGGTGACCGTAATGCTCGTTATGGCGGTTTTCTTATCAATGGATGCACTAATCTTCTTTTTAAGAAAATTAATCTTCTCATTTACTTCTTTCGTCAATTCGATAGTTCCTTGCCGCCCTCCACTGGCAGGAACCGTATCTTCTCCGAATAATGATTTAACTCCTCCTATTACTATGCCCGGAAAACCTATAAGATAATCCCACCAAGGAGATGACTCTTCATCGAGATAAGACCCCAAAGTCATTTTATCATCCTTTTTAGAAACGGAGACTTCCATTTCTAAAAGTTCCAATAAAAAAGGAGTTGAAGAAACAATATCTGCTGAAAGAGAAGCGTTCAAGGCATCTGTGCTTTCCCCTATTAGAGCCCCATCTCCCAAAAACGAGGCAGCAAGTCCGGCTAAACCATTACTTCCCTTCGCATTACCCATTTCAGGAGAAAGGGTAACCTTTACTGTATATTGCTTGGGAATGCTCAATGCCACCACTATAGCAATTATTACTCCCACTCCAGCAGCTTTGCATAGTACTCCACGAACAGTAATAATCTTATAAAAAATAGCCATCAAGTCTATTTCCATTTCATCATCTTTCCTTTTATCCACTTCAGAAAACGGTTCTTGATAAGATTGCTTTTCAATCATAATAGGTCATTTATTTCTTTATCAAATTAGCAATAGAAGCAATCATCATTCCCAAAGAACTGAAGGAAGTAGCATAACCTAAAATATTAGCTATGTTCCCTTTCTTCTTAGCCTTACCAGGCACAATAATCTCACACCCCGGCTCAATCTGTTTCTTACCACTACCCTTAACCTTCGTCACCTGACCATTCATGTAAACAATGAACTTCTTACTCTTCCTTGCATTATCAGAACAGCCACCGGCCTGATTCAGGTAATAATCCACATTCTTTCCCTGCATATAAGAAACCGTATTCGGAACCATGACAGCACCATTGATAGTTACAGTATTAGTATTCTTAGGTATGGAGATCACATCACCTTCACGTAAGACAAGATCGGCATTACTTTTAGGATTGCTCAAGGCTTTTTCCAAATCTATTCCAACCGTAAAAGTATCTTCAACACGAATACCCAAAGAGTCAATCATGGCTTCGCCCAATTGCCTGCTCATAAGGCGAATTACATCACCCATACGTTTCTTTTCACTAGCGTTAGCCACACGGGTCAGTTTCGCACCACGCAGATAGGCATAATTGGTCGGACCGCCGGCTTTATTCACTAAATCGGAAAGACGTTCCTCACGGCTGGTCATGGCGTAATTTCCTCCGAAAAGGATTTCACCTTCAATGGCTACATTCTGTTGTGCCTGATAGCCCGGACTGCGACGGACATAAACCTGATCATAAGGCTCAAGGATAAAACCGGGCTGACCATCTATTACAAAACCATCCTTTAAAGAGAAGGTATACATCTGACCAATCGTATCATTATCCGCAGTACTACGAGGATTCTTGATTCGTCTCGATATATCAATACGGACAGTAGAGGCGGCTTCTTTCAAGCCACCGGCCTGAATGATCAGATCCTCAAGTGTCATGTTATCCGCATAAGGATAGGAATCAGGGTGGGCAACCTCACCGTGAACTGTGACATTACCCCGGTCTTCCAGGTCATGGATACTTGGAATGTAGAGGATGTCATTCTTCATTAGGGCAAGGTTTGGGGAAGTGCCGTCCATGATAGACTTAATGTCTATCTGAACAACTTCACTGGTCAGGTCTTCACGCTGGCGATAGAGGACGGCACGATTCAGGAAAGCGTCACCGGTCAGACCCTGAGCTTCATGGACAAGTTCGCGGATCGTGTTCAGTTTACCGCTGAGCTGGTAGATACCGGGACGATAGACAGCGCCACGGATTTCCAGTTTGTTTGTGAAGCGGTTAAGGATGGCTTCGGCGGTTACTACGTCACCGTTACGCATTTTATAAATGTTGTAATCTATATCTTTGACTGTGTTGACTTCGTATTCCTCACCATTCTGACGGACAACACGTAATGAACGGGTGTAGGCATCAGCTTCAAAGCCGCCGGCATATTTAATGAGAGTAGCAAGGTTCTCGTCTTTCTTCATTTCAAAACGCATAGGACGTTTTACCTTGCCGCTAATCTTTACCAATACATCATAGGCAGGAACAATCACAACGTCACCTTCCTGTAGGCGGATGTCATCCTGTGTGTTGCCTTTCATAATGAATTCGTAGACGTCGATGGTGGCAATATTCTTTCCGTTGCGTACCAACTGAACGTTTCGGAGGCTACCGATATCACTCACACCGCCTGCACGATAAAGCGCATGGAAGACGGTAGAGAAGGAAGAAAGGGCGTAGGTACCGGGCTGTACGACTTCTCCCATCACATTAATCTGAATAGTACGGATATTACCTAACGTCAGACGGATGTCGGAAGTAGGATCGGTAGTATTATTCAGACCGTTATATATTTTATTCAGGGCGTTCTTCAGATAGTCATTGGCGGCAGAGACTGTCATACCGCTAAGGTTGACAGGGCCGATCTTCTGAATGTTGATAGTACCTTCAGGAGAGATTTGCTGGCGGATCGTGTTCTGGCTCGCACCCCAGATATCAATGATGACTTCATCACCGGGACCAAGACGGTAATTGGCAGGAGTGGCAAGGTTGACACTAGGCTCGAACGTCAGGTTGCGGGTATTGAAGATGTTACGTCCGAAGACCTGATCACCACGGGCAAGGTCCTGAGTAGTCGGATGATCCTCCAGCATATCGGAAGTATTCTTCTTAGTCTCTTCACGCAGGCGGGATTCGTTGATGTCCGTGCCCGTTGATTTCGAGGTATTTACATTGTTCTGCTGCTCGTATAGCTGCTTCACACGCATTGCCTGTTCTTTGGTTACACCCTTACGGGCTAGTTCGGAAGCAAGCTGCTTCTGTTCCTTGCCTTGGCGGATGCCGTCTTTTACATATTCCAGTACCTGTGAGTCACTCATGGACTGAGCCATAAGCGAGCCACTTCCCAGCATCAAACAAAATAGTAGAATGCTAAAAAGTCGTTGTATTTTCATTGACAAATAAAAAAGTTTCAGTTGATTTCACACAGTTCCTGCATCCCATGACAGACGGCAGATAACTGTTGCTTAAGAAGAGAAGGAGGAAGAACATCGAGAAGAGACAGAGAACGGGTCAAAACAGCCTGTTTTCTTTCTTCGTCTTCCGGATTGGCGTACATCGACACATTATATCCCTGAAGGATGGCCAAACACAGGGTAGCATCCTGCTCCGGTGTCTCCCCCCGTTGAGAATATAAATCGTTAATCTTTTCGTGGATGGATCGTTGTAATGCTGAAAGATCATCCAAATACACGCAGCCTGCACTCCCCCCACCAGGAAGCAGCATACGTACCAAACTTAATAAACCCTCTATATTTTCTTGTAAAATAATAGCATCCATATCCCTTGCCTTAAACAGCCGCCATAATCGGCTCTACATAACCGACAGGCATATCAACACAGGCGCATCCCAGCATATTCAAGCGAACAGCAATCTTACTTTTACCATCCACATTGACCAGTTCGCCAACAAGACCCGTCAACGGACCTTTGATCACGCGAACCTTTTCGCCACGAGCCAAAGGAGAACTGTTCATGCTTATCGATTCTTCCGAATAATCAAGCATGAAACGGAAACGAGCCATCTGCTCGTCAGGAATTACAGCAGGACTACTCTCGCCGCGCATCACCATGTAACGGCTGACAGTAGAAAAACTCAGGACTTCCATGCGTTCCTTAGGGTCAACGTGTACGAAGACCATCATAGGAAGCAAGACGGAGGTGACCAGCTTGCGACGGTCGCTCCATTGGTGGAATTCCTGTTGAACGGGAACGAAATTCTCGATACCCATCTTGTCCAGATGCTCCGAAACCTTCTTTTCATGGTGCATCCGAACCAAAGCAACATACCAGCGTTTTGAGTGTGCTACGCCTTCCCCTGTCCCATTAATAGGCCCAGCATTTAGTGATTTCTTTTTTCTTAAAATCATATTTTTTTACCCCATGTTTATCCGTTACTTCTTAGGTAACGAACAAGCATAGGGCAAGCAGAAAAGGGAACTTTTTTCAACGAAAACATCAGAAGAGGACTGGTATTCAGGAAATAAAGCAGAAGTGAAGGTGTTTTTCATGAATTGGAATAAAAAAAAGACATAACACGGATATTGTCATTTTCCGCCTGTTATGCCTGCATTTGATTCATTTTCCGAAATTAATTTCATTTTTGTTTGCGTATTTTCATAAATATGTCCATCTTTGCGCCATGAATCATTCCGTTACCTAAGAAGTAACGCACACCGATAAACACTGTATATCAAGCTTCTAAATCAGATACACTGACCTACTCCGCACCGCTTTACGTAAGACAAATTCATCCGGTTCACCTCCGTACGCTCTTTCAGTTC
>NZ_QTLF01000053.1:0-19071 GCF_003434395.1 Bacteroides sp. AM23-12 | reverse complement strand
GTGCCGCCCTCCGCCTGCTGGTGCATCAATTGGAGCAACGTTTCCCCGGCTGCCGGGTGTGCGGACACCGGGATCTCAGTCCGGATCTGAACGGAGATGGGGAGATCGAACCGGAAGAGTGGATCAAGGCGTGTCCTTGCTTTGAGGTAAAGGAAAGCCTGTGAGGACAATATAAATGAGCAAAGGTATAAAGACGTTTTCAGGAAGTAATTAATCTTTTAAAGTATCGGAAAGGAGGTGTGTAAATTATGGCAATGAAGAAATCCCTTTGGGATATGATTCTGAAAGTAGTCATCGCGGTGGCTTCGGCAGTAGCAGGCGTGTTGGGCGCTAATGCGATGAGTCTGTAAGAAAGTCAAAAATGAGGTCCGCCACCAAGATATCTGTTTCAGCTGCCACAGCAGTATACAGAAATATTTGTGGCGGACTTAGTATACAAAAATCAATAAACTAATAATGAAAATGAAATATATATTATTCACCATAGCTTTTCTATTGGCAAGTAATTGCCTGAAAGCGCAAGGGCAATTTGAGAAAGTAATTGGGTTGACAGGGGCACAAGGCTTTCCACAACCGGGTGTCAGTAATGCCAACACTCAAGGTAAAATACCTGTCGGACTATATACCGGAACTCCGAATATCTCTATCCCATTGTACGAATTTAAGTTAAGAGATAATATCCAACTTCCAATCAACCTCAATTATCATATTTATAATGTAAAACCCAACAACCTACCCAGTGAAGTGGGATTGGGATGGAGCCTTGAATGCGGAGGATGTATTACCCGGATAATTAAAAATGAGCCAGATATTTCTTATGAAAGTTCTAGCAATGAATACAAGCCTATAACCACCGAAGCTGATTTATTAACCACAGCAGACATTCTAGTAAGAGTATCCGGCAACTATATTAATACCCAAGACGAGTATCAATTTAACTTTCTCGGTTACACCGGAAGCTTTATGTATAGTCAAGAAAAGAGCAAGTGGATGGTTCAATCAGATTCTGACATCAAAATTGAATTTACCTCGAATACTTACAATAATACCCGTTCTCAACTTACCAGTCCACTTTCTCAATTTTACAACTATTGCAGATCAGAAGGAACCGGATTTAAGAACCCTTTATCATGTTGGTTGATTGATTCGTTTACACTGACCACGCCAGACGGTTATAAATACATATTTGGAGGAACCGATAAAACAGATTACAATCTACCTTTCAAGGGATTCTTAAACCTTCCTGCTCCCATCACCTGGCATCTCTCCAAAATCATAACTCCTGCAGGACATGAAATAGAATTCACCTACGAAATTATGCCGTTTCAAATAAATGGAAATATGTCTTTCTGTATAAGCTTGGATGCTCTATTCTGGCAAACAGCAATGAGTTATGATTATGAATTACTAGCCCCTGTACAACTTGCAACAGTCAAAGATGTAACAGACAATAAAATACTTGCCCGGTTTCATTACTCCCCAAGTACACAATTACCCTATGACTCACAGTATGCATGGGAAACCTGTATGGACCATGGGCCAGCTACATTTTTTACAAAAGAAAAGAATTTCACGTTAAACAAGCTAAACTCCGTGGTAATATTGGATAAGATAAACTATCAGTTTACTTACACTAATAGCTCCACTGAGCGATTAAAACTGAAAACACTGACTAAAACGACTCCATCAGGAACCCAATCGACCTATTCACTAAATTATTTCCCCAATCACCTACCCGGATATAATACAGGACACTATGACAACCTCGGATTCAATAACGGTGAAAATTTCTCATACTATTTCAGCAAAGAGTTCTTTGAAAATGCAATTTTTGCTGACAAGCAGATAGCCGAAGGCAAAGAGTATACCAACAAAAGAATGGGAGACAAGGGAGGATTTCGTGTGACTGCAGAAATGCTAAAATCCATCACATACCCCACACATGGAAGAACAGAATTCATTTATGAACCCAACGTCATATCCAGTATGGTGTCAGCAGACCGGAAAACAGTACAAAGTGCCCATTTACCTTATCCAGGCACTCCAGATTATACATATCCGGGAGGTCTCCGTATCAAAGAAATCAACAACTACGATAGCAATGATGAACTACTGACAAGAAAGCAC
Organism: Bacteroides sp. AM23-12; assembly: GCF_003434395.1. Classification (NCBI taxonomy): domain Bacteria; kingdom Pseudomonadati; phylum Bacteroidota; class Bacteroidia; order Bacteroidales; family Bacteroidaceae; genus Bacteroides; species Bacteroides sp. AM23-12. The sequence continues at coordinate 16,944 of NZ_QTLF01000053.1, read as the reverse complement.
TATTACTACACAAAAGAATTCACACCGACAACAAAGGGAGGTGTCTCTTCCGGTATTCTATCTTTCACTCCACAATACCTTTGGGGTTGGCAGCTATACAATCTCCTCAAATCACAAAACGGAGGACCCGAATATTATACCTTGAATGCCATCATGTCTCAAGCATCCAATCCGCTCTGGTACAACAGTCGGGGAGAGTATATCGGATATTCTAAAGTCATAGAGTGCAATGAAGACAAAAATGGGAAACTGATAGACGGATATACTGTCCATACATTCAGCAATTTCGGACCAGGTTATATGGACGAAGATCCCATAGCTATGTTGAATAATAAGTTCTCCCGTGAATACCCTCCTCATGTCGGTACCCCTTATAGTCCATACACTCCATGTTCATCAAACGCACTAAAGCGCGGAATGCTCTTAAGTAAAGAACAATTCGACTGTGCCGGTCATGTGAAACAAAAAGAACTATTCGAATATACTCCTATACAGAAAGATTCCATACTCATCACGGAGATAACCACTACTAATGTCATGGACTATAATTCAGACGACCCTACACTGGGATTCCTGAGGTTTGCTTTCGGAGGTACCTACTATCAAAAATTCTACAGCAACCTACTTTCGGAAAAACGGACTATCACTTACGATGACAATGGAAACACTATTGAGTATAAAGATAAATACGAATATAACTCCGTCAACAAACAGATAAAGCTGAAAACCAGTGAAGACGGAGCCGGAAATGTATACGAAGAAAAGACGCGATACGTGCCGGACATGCTGATATTTCCATTTGTACCTCCCTATAGTTCTTTCTACCAGATGAATCAGCTACACTTCACCGACTATCCATTGGAAGTGACAAAGATAAAAAACGGAAAAGTAACTGAGAATGAGACATATTTCTATAAGTTACTGACTGCAGACAGCAAAAGCTTAGTGAAAGACAAAGTATCCATACTGGGAAAACATGCTGATGCTGCAACATACCAAGGACTCCATAATGTGGGCAACGAGTTAGTAGCCGATGTTTCTAATATTCCCGCAACCACATACCTGGCATACGACTCTTACAGCAACCCGACTCATATCCGTAACGAAAAAGACAAAACAGAAACTGTCTACCTGTACGGATACAAAGGCAAATATGCAATTGCGGAAATCAAGAACAGCGATTACGAATCAGTTACAGGACTATTGGGGAATGATCTTATCAAAAGACTGGCAGACGCAACGAAGCCCAGCTATTCAGACATGCAGAAAGTTGAAAATTTGAGAACGCAATTACCGGCATCATTTATCACTACTTATGAATATATCCCATACATAGGTATCAGCAAAATTAGAGATCCCAAGAATGTTTCTACCTATTTTAAATACGATGATTCTGGACGTCTGATAGAAAAGACCGACCATAAGGGCGAACTGATTAGTTCATATAAATATTCAAACAACCTCTAAAGAGATAAATTTATGAAAATTATTATTTATATTACAGCTTTAATATGCAGCTTACTCGCCAGTCCTGTATTGGCGACAGAAACCGGGCAAATATCCATGACCGACATGGGGCTAAAAGTCACACCTTCTCCTGAAAGTACTCTCTACGAAGGAGATACTTGGATGATAACAGCAAGGAACAACTTTAGCTTGAACGAAGCAGAAATCAAAAACTTCGTTCCTTCACGCATATCAGAAGAATTGCGTCCGTACGTGAGACTTTTCAAAGTTGAGTTTACTTCTAATTCAGACGGTATATGCAACCTTTACTTTCACATAACGGCCGATCCGACAGATACGATACGGTTCGTTATCAAAGAATCCCCTCAGGATTTTCCGATAGAAATAATGCCAGCTGAAAGTAGACATGGAGAGATATCTTTATCCGATCTGGGATTGAGAGTAACGACTTCTATAGATTCACATCTCGAATACGGAGGTCAGTGGATAGTAACGATGGAAAACAAAAATCACTTATTCACTGCAGAAATCGAAAGGCTCGTGCCTTCAAGAATAACGGAAGATTTAAGAAGATGTTTAAGGCTCACAGGGGTAGGAATTTCAGACATATCATCCGAGTTCGTCGTACTCTTTTTTGATGTAACATTCGAAACAACATTTCCAGTACACTTCATTATCAAACAGTCACCTCAAAACATTCCAATAGAAATATTACCTATTGGAAGAGACAACTATATTTCCACAACGAATTATCTGGATAACACAAGAAGTGGGGGAAGAAAAGAAATTACTTACTACAACGGTCTGGGATATCCATCGCAGAAAATAGAAGTGGGTACTTCCAATAAGAACAAGAGTATATACCATCCGATCGTTTATGATAACTTGTTAAGAGATGATGCCAAATCGTATTTGCCATACGCACAAGGTTCGAACACAGAAATGATAGACTGGAAGTTTACCGAAAGTCTGCAAGATTTCTATGCTTTTAACTATAAGGAATATACTTATCACTTTTCAGAAAAAGTCTACGAAGATTCACCTTTGGGAAGAGTACGGGAAGTGTATGGTCCCGGAAGCGACTGGCGTTCGCAAAAAGCAAGTACCAAATTCAGCTATCTGAGTAACATAGCCGGAAATGATACGCTCAACTGTCTTCGGTTTGAAATGACAGAAAAAGATAACCAAAACATGGAGCTGAAAGTAGCCGGCAATTGCAAATCTTCCGAGCTATCCGTCACCCGAACCGAAAACGAAGATCGTCAAGTGACATTGGAATTCAAGAATAAATTCGACCAAGTAGTACTTAGCCGGCAAATTGAGCACAACAACGGCAGTAAGACGAATAACGACACTTATTATCTTTATGATGAGTTCGATAATTTAAAAGCGGTGCTTCCACCTATGGTATCCGCCCAACTCGTAAGCGGTAGCAGTTATTCGAGTCAAACTTCCGCATCCTTAGCTCAATACGCCTATCTCTATAAATATGATATGCGTAACCGGTGCATAGGCACCAAGTTACCGGGCTGCAGTTGGGAGTACAAAGTCTATGACTTGGCAGACCGCCTTATCTTCTCCCAAACAGGAGAACAACGAAAAAGAGGTGAATGGCAATTTGCATTGCCCGATGCAATGGGACGCGAATGTATCATGGGTATTTGTAAAAACGCCATAGACCCATTCAACAACCCGATACTGAATACATGCGTCAAATGTGAACGTACGGACAACGCTTCTCTTCTCGGTTATTCCGTAACCGGAGTCGCACTGAATTCAGTCACAGTGCTTACCGCCAAATATTATGACGACTATCTGTTTAAGATGCAGAACGGCACCCTGATTTCCAACAGCAGTTTGAATTATGAAGCAAACAGCGAGTTCGGAGAAAGATATACGACTAGTTCGCAAGGCTTGCAGACCGGAAACGCGACAGCTCGACTGGACAAAAACGGATCTGTGACAGGATACGACTATACCGTTACTTACTATGATTATAACGGCCGTGCCATTCAGATAAAATCGACCAATCATCTGGGAGGATACGAAAAGACATACACTGCTTACAACTTTACGGGACAGCCTGTGCACACCAAGCATATCCACTCCAAAAGTAACTCCGAGCTGATCGAAGAAACCAAACACAGCTACAATCACGCAGGACGTTTGTCTGAAACTGTACAAATCGTAAATGAAAAGGACTCTACGAAAATGAGCTATCTCTACGATGACTTAGGCAATATTAAAAGCTTAACCCGAATAGACGGCACTTCCACACTGACAACGACCAATACGTATAATATCCGTAACTGGCTAACGTCTATCGAAAGCCCTCTCTTCTCTCAAACGCTACATTATACTGATGGTCCCGGCACTCCCCAGTATGGCGGAAATATCAGTAGCATGACGTGGAAAGCAAACAAAGAGTCAATCACCCGTAATTACCAATATTCATACGATAAGCTCAACAGGCTGACCAGTGCCAATTATAGTGAAGGAAGCAATTCGATGACGAATACAAATCACTTCAATGAACAAGTGACCGGTTATGACAAACATGGCAACATCACAGGACTGAAGCGTTATGGGCAAACCGGACAAAGCAGTTACGGATTAATTGACGACCTATCTCTTACTTACACAGGCAATCAGCTCAAGAAAGTGACAGACAGCGCCACAAGTTCAGCATACGCGAATGGTTTCGAGTTCAAGGACGGTGTGAATCTGGACACGGAATATTCCTACGACGAAGACGGTAATTTAACAAAAGATTTGAATAAAAACATTTCTGATATCCAATACAATTTCTTAAATTTACCACGTCGGATACAGTTTAAAGACGGTAGTGAAATTTCTTACCTATATAGCGCAGACGGAACTAAACTCCAAACTACACATATAATCGCAGGAAACACCACTACAACCGACTACTGCGGCAATGTGATCTATGAAAATGGAAGCCGGGACAAGCTATTGACCGAACAGGGATATTTCTCTATAGCAGATAAAAAGTTCCACTACTACATCCAAGACCATCAAGGAAACAACAGAGTGGTTGCCAGCCAAGATGGAATGATAGAAGAAGTGAACCACTATTATCCGTTCGGAGGAATATTCGCTTCAAATTCATCTGTTCAACCTTTTAAGTATAACGGAAAGGAACTGGATACAAAGAACGGATTGAACTTGTACGACTACGGAGCAAGGCAGTATGACCCGGTATTGGGAAGATGGCATACGATGGACCTGATGACGGAAAAGTACTATAAGATTAGTCCATACACTTACTGTTTGAACAATCCTATCCTATTAGTAGATCCCAATGGAATGTGGCCCACATGGGGAGGAATAAGCAGAGGATTAAGCAACGTCTTTAAGGGTACTCTAAGTTTTACCAATGGAGCTGCACGGGCTATGGCAGATAACATACTGCTTGGACAAACGTCACTCCGTGAAACCGGAATATACAGCAACGCATCTGCCTACAACGCAGGACAGGATGTTGGTGATATCATAAGTATTTTTGCAGGAGCCGCAGAGATTGTTAATGGTTTCGAAGAAGCTGCAGGAGGAATGGCACTCAGTCCGGAAACCGCAGGAATTTCTTTGGGGGTTACCGCGAAAGGCGTGTATGATATCACTCACGGTTCATTGATGGGAACAAGTGGATTCATGAAGCTATTCTCCAAAAAAGGAAGAGTTAGCGAAGGTAGTAATAACGGAAGCGGGTATTCAAAGTCTAGCGGGAAGAATGAAAAGCATTCGAATATTGATAAAAGACAACAAGCTGCAAATGATTATAGTACAGCAAAAGAGAAATATGATAATTTAAAATCTAAAACAAATAAAACTGCGAAAGAGAAAAAAGAATTAGAAACATTGAAAAAACAAAGAGATCACTATAAAAAACAGATGGATTATGCAGGAGACCATGACCATCAAAGAGGTAGAGGAGGTAATTAAAATGAAACTATTTACATTTATTGCTGACTATAAAGGTGGGACATACATTAGTCAGTATGTAGCAAAGACATTAGAAGAAGCCTTGAACTTATGGATAAATAATGTCGATTTTTTTACAGATAAACAGTTGAAGTCATTTAAGAAGAATATCAAATATGGTGATATAGATCCTCCTACCAAATTAAATGGTCTAAGTAATGTTTGGTGTACATGTTTTATTGTATTTAGTACTCTTTTGCTTCTTAATATAGTAGAGACAGTAAAAAAAACGACTAATAAAACATCCTAGCATAGAACAATATATTCCTACATTAGGGTAGATTCAAGTCTCAGAAACAACCATGAAATAAATGAAATTATGAAAACATTTACTTTCTTAGTTAATGCCAACGATAAGCATTGCTTTGTTCATCAGTATCAATCAGAAATGCCGACTAATGATTTATTTCGTGAATTAGTTCATGACACGTCTCATATATCTTCAAAAATGAAGTCTTTACTTATTCGTGAATCTCTGGAATGCTATCATGACAATGGCCCAGTAAAATTAGACTGCGTAAAAAACGTCTGGCGTGATTTCTTTTTAATTGATGATCTAATATCTCTTTACAATGCGAATATAGCAAAAAAATACCACGAGGGATGTGGCGATAGGAAATATTACAAGTTAATGTACTTATATGATGTAAACATGATAGAAACCGACATGAGCGATACAGTGTTTCCTCTATCAGAGAAAGCAACCTTTACTTTCATTACCTATATTCGTAATTACAATGCCTCATATCAGTTTGAAGTGACAACGTTGGAAGAAGGACTTATGCTATGGGCTACAAACATAGACATTTTGAATCGCCAGCAACGGAAGGTTCTGCTGAAATACATTCAAAAGTCTAAAAACAATCCGATAGCAGTAGAAGGAGTAAAGAATGTATGGAGTACATCATATCGGATATTCCGTCCGTTACTGACATTGCATATTGTTAAAACGGTCTCTTGATAAAAGTCACCGACTGAACAATAACTATTAGATTATTACCCTGGCATGAAACTAAAACATTTACATGTCAGGGTATTTTTTCTTGGCTAATTCTAAAACAAATAAGAGCAGGCTCAGCAAACGCAAGGGACTCACAATACATACGCATTTGCCGGTCTACTCTTATTTGTTACTTCCCGGACGTTCTCAATGAAACATCCGGAAGATTAGAACTCCCTTTTCAGGTTCCGAAGCAGTTCTTCTTTCCTCGCTTTATACTTCTTGGAAAGAGGATTGTACGAGTAAAGGTTGGTATGTTTCAAACGTATCTCGTCTGTCTGTTCCTTTCGCCGCTCTTCCCGCTCTTCCACATCATCCGGATCTTCGGACTTACGTCTTGTACCTCTCCTGCTAAACAACTGAAACTTGGATGTACCCCGAAGCTGACGAATCAGCATCTTGATAATCCGGACAATAATCTCTTGTTCCTGTTCGGAATAAGGCCTATCTACTGTCTCTGTATAGGAGAGATAATAAACTTTCAGTTCTTCTTCCAGCTCTTGCAAAAAATGCATCCGCTCAACTCTGGAAAACTTCTTTCTACCAGTATGCAAATCTTTTAAAATCTTCATTTAGTCTATCTTTTTTTAAGTCTGATAAAAGCGTGAGTCCTTTAATAAGTACACTTATGGGGCATGGGACACTTAAAAGAGAGTCCGACTATTTCAATATAACAGAGAAGAAAAACTAATATTTCCTGCAAGAATCATTTCTTAAAAGTTATCCAAAACGGAAAACTTTCTGTATCAGGCAGAAAGAAAAGTTTCCCGAAATTTAATGTTAAATCCTATCCAAGCTATCACAATATCCTTTATCTTTGTATCCGGTTTCGGAACTAAAAAGAGGTTTAGTCAATGAGGGAACGCTGTGCAAATCGGCGACAGTACCCGCTGCTGTAATTCTCTGTGAATCCGCACACTATGTCACTGCATCCAGATGTGGGAAGGCGCTGCGGGGGAGGGATAAGTCAGAAGACCTGCCGGAGTCAAATAAACATATTATTAATCACTTTCGGGAGTTAAAGTTATGAACTACGCGGAAATTTGTATCATCAAACGAGATGGTAAAAGAGAAGATTTCTCTATCAGTAAGATCAAGAATGCGATCGGTAAAGCATTCAGTGCGACAGGGATTCAGGACGAGCAGCAACTGATTGCTGACGTCACGATGAGTGTAATCAGTCAGTTCACTAACCCCACGATCACCGTGGAGGAAATTCAGGACTTAGTAGAAAAGGCATTGATGAAGGTACGCCCCGAAGTAGCCAAGAAGTACATCATCTACCGCGAATGGCGGAACACGGAGCGGGACAAGAAAACCCAGATGAAGCACGTGATGGACGGCATCGTCGCCATCGACAAGAACGACGTGAACCTGAGCAACGCCAATATGAGCAGCCACACGCCTGCCGGACAAATGATGACATTCGCATCGGAAGTCACCAAAGACTATACCTATAAATATCTGTTGCCGAAACGTTTTGCCGAAGCGCACCAGTTGGGCGATATCCATATTCACGACCTCGATTACTACCCGACAAAGACGACCACCTGCATCCAATATGACATGGACGATCTCTTTGAACGTGGCTTCCGCACCAAGAACGGCAGCATCCGCACACCGCAAAGCATCCAAAGTTATGCTACGCTTGCCACCATCATCTTCCAGACCAACCAGAACGAGCAGCACGGCGGACAGGCAATCCCCGCCTTCGACTTCTTCATGGCAAAAGGGGTGGCAAAGTCTTTCCGCAAACATCTGGCTTCGTTCATCAACTTCTACGTGGCGATGGAAAACGGAACACAGGCGGACGAGAAAGCAATCCGCACCTTAATCAAGGAACATCTGCCCTCTATTAAATCGACCGAAGCAGAACGCGAAACATTGCGCATCGCCCTGGTAGCCCTGCAAATCATTATTGACAAGGAACACCTGACACGCATCGCAGAGAAAGCGTACCAGCAGACAAAGAAGGATACACATCAGGCAATGGAAGGCTTTATCCACAACCTGAACACCATGCACTCCCGTGGAGGTAACCAAGTGGTATTCAGCTCCATCAACTACGGAACGGATACTTCCGCCGAAGGCCGCCTCGTGATCGAGGAACTGCTAAAAGCCACCATCGAAGGACTCGGAACACGTGGTGAAGTCCCCGTATTCCCGATCCAGATATTCAAAGTAAAGGACGGAGTTTCTTACTCCGAAAAGGACTTCGAGAAAGCGATGAAGGCGGAAAACATCGAAGACGCCATGCGGGGAACTTACGAAGCTCCGAACTTCGACCTGCTGCTGAGAGCCTGTCAGACTACATCGAAAGCGCTTTTCCCGAACTTCATGTTCCTGGACACGCCTTTCAACAAGAACGAGAAATGGAAAGCGGACGATCCGAAACGGTATATCTACGAGTTGGCTACAATGGGATGCCGCACCCGTGTATTTGAGAATGTGGCAGGAGAAAAGTCATCTCTGGGACGCGGAAACCTTTCATTCACCACACTGAACATGCCGCGTCTCGCCATCGAAGCACGCATCAAGGCGGAAAATCTGATTGAGGGTGAACGCAACAAGGATGCCATCGAACAGAAAGCGAAAGAGATTTTCATGGAGTCAGTCCGCAATATGGCGACTCTTGTAGCCGATCAACTGTACGAGCGCTACCAGTATCAACGCACCGCACTGGCACGCCAGTTCCCCTTCATGATGGGAAATGACGTATGGAAAGGCGGCGGCGCACTGAATCCGAACGAGCAAGTGGGCGATGCGTTACGCAGCGGTACGCTGGGCATCGGCTTTATCGGCGGACACAATGCAATGGTGGCACTTTACGGAGAAGGCCACGGACACAGCCAGAAGGCATGGGACACGCTGTACGAAGCTGTAATGGAAATGAACAAAGTGGTAGACGAATATAAAGAGAAATATAACCTGAATTATTCCGTACTTGCCACACCTGCCGAAGGACTTTCGGGACGTTTCACCAAGATAGACCGACGGAAATACGGTAAGATCGACGGCGTGACGGACCGCGACTACTACGTCAATTCCTTCCATGTGGATGTGAAGGAACCGATCAGCATCACCGAGAAGATCAGGCGCGAAGCTCCTTTCCACGCCATCACCCGCGGTGGACACATCACGTATGTGGAACTGGACGGGGAAGCTCAGAAGAATGTACGTGCCATCGCGAAAATCGTGAAGGTCATGCACGACGAGGGCATCGGCTACGGCTCCATCAATCACCCGGTGGATACCTGTCACAACTGTGGATACAAAGGAGTAATCTTCGATAAATGTCCGGTATGCCAGAGCGAAAACATCTTACGCATGCGCCGTATCACCGGATACCTGACAGGTGACCTCAGCTCCTGGAACTCTGCCAAACGGGCGGAAGAAAAGGATCGCGTGAAGCACTTGTAGAAGTTGAAAGACACTCATTTATTTTTTACTGAAGTTTCGTAAATTGTTTCCGCATGGATTCCCCTCCTTCTGGAAGGAGGGGAATCCATGCGGGATACAGCACATGCGAAACTTTAATTTTTATTTTAAGATGAACACTCTCAATTCTCCACTTTCAGCTCTCCACTTATTATCGACTTATCCCGAAACGATTGTTGACGGTGAAGGCATCCGGTATTCGATTTATCTTGCGGGATGTTCTCATCATTGCGTCGGCTGTCACAATCCGGAGAGCTGGAATCCGCGGGCGGGAGAACTGCTGACGGAGGAAAGGATTCAATCGATCATTCGGGAAATTAAAGCCAATCCATTGCTGGACGGGGTTACTTTTTCGGGAGGAGATCCGTTTTATAATCCGGAGGCTTTCCTGCTTTTTGTCAAAAGGGTAAAGAAGGAAACGGGGCTGAATATCTGGTGCTATACGGGATATACGTACGAAGAGATTCAGGCTAATCCGCGCTTGAAGGCTGTACTCGACTACATAGATGTGCTGGTGGACGGGCGTTTCGAACAGGCGCTCTTTTCACCTTATCTGGAATTTCGGGGAAGCAGCAATCAGAGGATATTGAGAATAGGTAATAAGTAATAGGTTATAGGTAATAATGGTGGGGGAGGTTTTGTATTAGTTTAGTGCGGGGGGAGCTACTACGAACTGTTGTGGGCGTGTCTCCTGCGCTAAAAAAACTTATATTTCAAAGAAGATTGAAACACGTACTTCTTTGTTTTGTTTACATTTACAAACAAAATAAGGTTCTACTAGAATAAGTTTTTTTTATGATACAAGCCAATAATACCACTTCTATAGATGAAACCGATGGACTGCCAATGCCGAGACGTATCTGGGCAGTGGTTTCCATCGGATTCGCACTTTGTATGTCGGTGCTCGACGTGAATATTATCAACATCGTACTCCCTACGCTTTCGCACGATTTCGGAACTTCGCCTGCTGTAACTACGTGGATTATAAATGGTTATCAGTTGGCTATCGTTGTTTCGCTGCTGTCTTTCTCTTCTTTGGGGGAGATTATCGGTTATCGGAAAGTGTTCCTGTCGGGCATTGGGCTGTTTTGCATCACTTCGCTGATCTGCGCCTTGTCCGATTCATTCTGGACGCTGACGATTGCACGTATCTTTCAGGGATTCAGTGCGTCGGCCATCACAAGTGTGAATACGGCGCAGCTGCGCTACGTATACCCGAAAAGCCAGATCGGGCGGGGAATGGGAATCAATGCGATGGTAGTGGCGATATCGGCGGCTGCCGGTCCGTCGGTGGCAAGCGGCATACTTTCGATAGCCAGCTGGCACTGGCTGTTTGCTATCAATGTACCGCTAGGGATTACGGCACTGCTACTGGGTATCAAGCATTTGCCAAGACAGGAAGAGCGGTCGAAGCGGAAGTTTGACTTCGTGAGTGCGATAGCCAATGCGGTCACGTTCGGGTTACTGATTTATACGCTGGACGGATTCGCGCATCATGAGGAGATGGATTTCCTTGTGCTGCAATTGATCATATTGGCCATCGTAGGAACGTTTTACGTACGGAGGCAACTGACTCAGACGACTCCGTTGCTGCCGCTGGACTTATTGCGGATACCGATTTTCCGGCTTTCGATTCTGACGTCTATCTGTTCGTTTATCGCTCAGATGGCGGCCATGGTGTCTCTCCCGTTTTTCCTTCAGAATACGTTGGGGCACAGCGAGGTCATGACAGGATTGTTGCTGACTCCGTGGCCGTTGGCTACACTGGTGACGGCACCGTTGGCAGGTTATCTGGTGGAACGCATTCATCCGGGGATATTGGGGAGTATCGGGATGGCGTTGTTTGCCGTCGGACTTTTTTCACTTTCGGGGCTTACTGCCGAATCGTCCGATATCAGTATAATTCTTCGTCTGATGCTTTGCGGAGCCGGTTTCGGGTTGTTTCAGACGCCCAATAACAGTACGATTATCTCTTCCGCCCCAACGAAACGTTCGGGCGGTGCAAGTGGAATGCTGGGAATGGCACGTTTGCTGGGGCAGACGTTCGGTACTACGCTGGTAGCGTTACTTTTCAGTTTTGTCGTGCACGACCGGAGTACGGCGGTCTGCCTTATGGTCGGAAGTGGGTTTGCTGTTGTGGCGGCGATTGTCAGCAGTCTGCGGTTGTCGCAACCGTCTACGCTGAAAAGAGAAACGAATCGGTCATGACGAATAAAACTATCTGTCATCGGGAGCGAAAATCATAGGAGAAGAAACTAGGATCAATCCAGAAAACCGGTTGTTTCCGATTTGTTTCTTTCACATATTGTTATGAGCTAAATGATAGTCGGTTCTATCTTCAATTCTCCTCCTTCGGGAAGGAGGAGAGTTAAGTTACTATTGTGTACTACTGTTTAGTTCATTCCTTTGCACTATCGAGCTAAAACCAGCTTTTCGGACTACCCCAAAGAATGTTAATTATTTAACATTCGTCTCCGGGCATCCAAAGAGCCAAAAGGAGAAAGGGCGTATCATCGTTGGCAGACTAAGGCATTTATCGTATATAGAAACGGCGCTTTAACGTAGTGTTAAAGCGCCGTTTCTATATACGATAAATAGTACACTATATTTTACTGTATTTCAACAATATACATTGCTTCATCGCCAACATCCTCCTTTTATCCGCCAGCAGTCCGCTGTCGCCGAGATTGCTGTTCTGACAACTTCCGGTCTGCACGAGGGGAGGACGGATGTGTATGCCTTGCCGGTCCCTGCTTAGAAGAAGAACCTCAATATGTCATTGAAGTTTGCCCAAATCAGCAAGCCGAACAGAAGCACCATACCGGTCATCTGAGCGTACTCCATAAACTTGTCACTCGGTTTACGACGGGCTATCATCTCGTAGAAGAGGAAGAGCACGTGTCCGCCGTCCAATGCGGGGATCGGAAGAATGTTCATGAAGGCAAGGATGATGGAAAGGAAGGCGGTCATGTACCAGAACTGGTGCCAGTCCCACGTAGCAGGGAAAATGCTTCCGATAGTGCCGAAGCCGCCCAACTGTTTGGCTCCTTCTTTCGAGAAGAGATATTTCATGTTGCCGACGTATCCTTTCAATGTCTTCACACCCAAAGAGACGCCTGCGGGGAAAGATTCAAAGAATGTGTATTCCTTTTTCACCATAGGCAACAGACGATCCGTTGTCAGACTGGCAACTACGCCCATCAGATAAGCGGAATCCACGCGCAGGGAAGTCGTATCGGTCACACCGCCACGCACATACGTCAGCGTAATCAGACGAGGGTCGATGCTGTCTTTCAGAAGTGCTTCGGCGTTTTTCTTGCGTTCCGCCATCGTCTGCTTGAAATCAGAGAAGGAGATGGATTTTCCGTCCAATGCGATGATACTGTCGCCCGGCAGAATGCCTGCCTGCGCAGCGGGAGAATTAACCATCACGCTGTCAATCACATACGGGAAACGGAAAGAAGCGAAACGAACGCTGTCCGCCATCAGGCGCTGCATCATGTCTTCGGGAATGTAGACGGAGGCTTTCTTGCCGTCACGAAGCACTGATACCTCACGGGCATCGGCTATCTGACTCAGCATATCGCCGTCATAACGTACGAAAGGCACATTGTCGGCAGACAAAAGGATGTCGCCATCCTGAAAACCGACCGCTTTCGCCGTTTCGTTGAAGTCCATACCAAGGGGAGCTTCTTGGACCTTTATATACTGGTCGCCCCAAGCGAAAAGAATCATTGAATAAATAAAGAGCGCCAACAGGAAGTTGAACAGCACACCGCCCACCATGATCAGAAGACGTTGCCAAGCCGGCTTGGAACGGAACTCCCAAGGCTGCTCAGGCTGTTTCATCTGTTCGGTATCCATCGACTCGTCTATCATTCCGGCTATCTTGACGTAACCGCCCAGCGGCAGCCATCCTACTGCATACTCCGTATCACTTCTCTTGGGTTTGAACTTGAACAAGGTAAACCACGGGTCAAAGAACAAGCAGAATTTTTCTACACGCACCTTGAACAACCGGGCAAAAAGGAAATGCCCGCCTTCATGAATAATAACGAGCAAGGATAAGCTCATTATCAGTTGCAGGGCACGAATTAAAAATGTTTCCATATAATCTATTTACAATTTAAAGCCTCATCCAAACCCTCTGCTCATAAGAGGAAAACCGAGGCGCTTTCTAATTTATATTACTTATTTATATTTTTCATTGTTCACGAAATCAGCTCCGGTGCTATCACGGAATCAGCTCCGCAGCTATTCTCCGCGCTTCGGCGTCGGTAGCCACATAGTCGTCGTAAGCAGGAGCGGCTACAAACGCGGCACGTTCCATTGTCTTTTCGATCACATCGCTCATACCGAGGAAGCTGATGCCGTCCCGGAGGAAAGCGGCTACCACTACTTCGTTGGCGGCATTGACAATGCAAGGCATATTTCCGCCCCGATACATCGCCTCGTAAGCCAGGGCAAGGTTGCGGAAACGCTTCGTATCCGGTTGCTCGAACGTCAGGTTCGTGCACTGGGTGAAGTCGAGCCTGTCGAAAGAAGAGCAGATACGGTCGGGATACGAGAACGCATACTGGATGGGCAGACGCATATCCGGCATGCCTAGCTGTGCCTTGACGGCACCGTCCTCAAACTGCACCATGGAATGAATGACCGACTGCGGATGCACCACCACCTCGATCTGGCTGGGCTGCACGCCGAACAGCCATTTCGCCTCGATGACCTCAAAGCCTTTGTTCATCATGGATGCGGAGTCAATGGTGATCTTGGCTCCCATCTCCCAGTTGGGATGTTTCAATGCCTGTGTCTTGGTGACGGACTTCAGCTGCTCCAGCGTGCAGGTCCGAAACGGACCACCGGAAGCGGTCAGTATCACCTTCTCAATCGGGTTCCCGACTTCTCCAGCTAAACACTGGAAGACTGCCGAGTGTTCAGAGTCCACCGGCAAAATGGGAGTGTGGTATTGCTGTGCCAGTTGGTTGATCAGTTCTCCCGCCACCACAAGCGTCTCCTTATTGGCAAGCGCAATGGCTTTCTTGGCACGAATGGCGTTGATCGTCGGCTTCAGTCCGGCATAGCCCACCATTGCCGTCAGCACCATATCTACCGGTCCGGCCTCCACGATCTGACAGACCGCGTCGATTCCGGCATATACTTTGATCGGAAGGTCGCTCAGCGCTTCCTTCAGTTGGGCGTACTTTTCTTCGTTGGCTATCACCACCACTTCCGGCTGGAACTTGCGTGCCTGTGCAATCAGCAGTTCTACCCGGTTGTTGGCCGTCAGGGCATAGGCTTCGTAGAGGTCGGGGTGTTCTTCGATCACCTGCAACGCCTGCGTCCCGATAGAGCCCGTAGAGCCTAAAATAGCTATTTGTTTCTTCTTATTCTTCTTTTCTGAATCCATTATTATCTAATTCCTCTGTCACTTGTCACTTATAATCGTATATCCCACTTCTCGTCATTGGCTTTAAAACACGATGTATTTCTCCGGATTGACAGGATGTCCCTTGTACCACAGTTCGAAGTGGAGATGCGGCCCTGTGCTGAGCGTTCCGCTGTTTCCCACCAGTGCGATGGCTTCGCCTCCTTTCACGCGGTCGCCTTCTTTTTTCAGCAGCGAGCCGCAGTGCTTGTAGATCGAGACGAAATCCTGACTGTGCTGTACGCCTATCACGTAACCGGTTTCGGCGGTGTAGGTGCTCAGAAAGACGGTGCCGTCCATAGTTGCCAGCACGCTTTCGTTGGGGTTGGCGGCAATATCCGTTCCAAAGTGTTTCTTATCGGTGTTGAAATGGTCGGAAACCATTCCACGGGTCGGACGATACAGGATCAGTCCGTTGACATCCGGCTGCGAAACGATCGTAGTCAGATTATATTTTTCATTTTCTTCGTATTGGCGGCGAAATTCCTCTTCACGTCTGGTACGTTCCATCAGGGTGTCTTCGCGGGCGGCGGTCAGCGAGTCGAGCGTCTGCACGCTGTCTATGGGCACTTTTCCGCTGAAAATATCCTGTATGTTCATGATGTAGAGGTTCTGCCTGTTGAGCAGTTCCTGCAAGGAATCCACACGGAGCGCGTTGTCCACGATCTGACTGCGGACTTCACTGTTCATATATCCGGGGAGGTAATTGCGCAAAGGGGTGAAGGCAATGATGCAGGCGGCAATCAGAAAAAGCACCGCCAGCACGGACAACAGCACCGAAAGCCCGTTCAGCTTGGATACCCGAAGCCCCACGATTTCTTCAAGCGTATTCTCATTGATAATGGTGAGTTTATACTTGAACTTGAAATTGTTCCAAAATGCTTTACTCCGTTTTCTTGGCATCTTTATTAATTATTAATCTTCCTCCAAATCTTCCAAATTCAACAATCCTTCGGGAAGCTCGACTGTGATGAGCTTCTTTTCCTGATTGATCTCCACTATAAATTCTTCCTGTGCAGGAATGAGGAGTTCTTCTCCGTCCTCCTGTTCGACCACAAAAAGGGTGTTCACCGTCGTGGTATCTACTTCGACCACTTCGCCCAGCTCGCCGTGACGAACGTCTTCCATGCGGAAACCGACGAAGAAGTTCCACGACAGTTCGCCGTCTTCCGCCTCTTCCGCGTGCTTCACCGGGAAGTAGACTTCGACATTGGTGAACATACGCGCGCGTTCCGCCGTATCTATGCCTTCGAGCTTCACCAGTGCGGTGGAGTCCGAACGGAAACGGTATTCCTCGATGAAAAACGGTACGAAAATACCGTCGAGCAGACAGATCAGATAATCGCAGTCCACACGGTCGAAGATGTCGTCCGTGAAGGTAAACTGCAACTCGCCGTGAATGCCGTGCGGCTTGTTGAATAGTCCGATTTTATATACTTCTTCTTTCTTTATCATATTCGAGTGATTCTGGCGCCGATGGCGTTAAGTCGTCCTTCAATGTTCTGGTAGCCACGGTCTATCTGTTCGATATTGCTGATCGTGCTGGTTCCTTCGGCGCTCATGGCGGCGATGAGAAGGGCGATACCTGCACGGATATCGGGCGAAGTCAGTC
>NZ_QTLF01000052.1:0-20399 GCF_003434395.1 Bacteroides sp. AM23-12 | reverse complement strand
CCGGTAGAAATACCAGAAGGGCTTTATTGTTTTGGATACTTTCGGAATTTAAGCACACATCATCCACAAGCTGCAAATCTCCTCTCCTGTTCTGCTAAAAAACAAACGAGACCGGACAATCTTTTAATAATACTATTTTTCAGTATCCTTTTCAGCCTCTTTTTCCTTCAATTTCATTCTTTTTCCTTCTGTTTTATTTAAAATCCCATATTTTGCCAAGACTAAATACCCTTTCAAAATTGAACTACTTTTTCAAAATGGAAAGGTCGGCTCTGTTATTATATATTTCCTTCTTCTTTATATGTGTCTGATAATCAATTTGTTGCTATTTCTTTTGGAGTTTTGGCACGCATTTGGCATAATACATTGCAAGTATTATAATAATAAATATTTAAAAGATTAAAGACATGGAGATAACACTATCATTTGTTTTTTGCCTCTTGAGCGGCTTTGCCTGTTTCTGGCTATTTTGGAAATGTGTAGACTGGTTTGAAAAGATCTAGAAGAGGAAAGGAGAATTAATTATGTACACAGCACTATTTGTATTAGGTATTGCAATCTTCGGTTATTTGATGTATGTACTCATCAGACCCGAAAAGTTTTAAAGTTATACAGTTTAAGGTAAAAGTATGAATACAGAAATTTTAGGTGTGGTCGCACAAGTTGCCTTGATGGTGATTTTGGCTTATCCACTAGGAAGATACATTGCCAAGGTTTATAAAGGAGAGAAAACCTGGTCGGATTTCATGGCTCCTATTGAAAGGGTCATTTATAAAGTATGCGGAATTGACCCTAAGGAAGAAATGAACTGGAAACAGTTCCTGAAAGCATTATTGATATTGAATGCATTTTGGTTCGTATGGGGAATGGTATTGCTGGTTTCGCAAGGATGGTTACCTTTAAATCCGGATGGCAACGGTCCCCAAACGCCGGATCAGGCTTTTAATACCTGTATCAGTTTTATGGTCAACTGTAACTTGCAGCACTATAGTGGTGAAAGCGGATTGACTTATTTCACACAGCTGTTTGTCATTATGCTCTTCCAGTTTATTACCGCTGCAACCGGTATGGCTGCTATGGCTGGTATTATGAAGAGTATGGCTGCCAAGACAACAAAAACAATCGGTAACTTCTGGCATTTTTTGGTAGTGAGCTGTACACGTATCCTGTTACCGCTTTCTTTGATTGTAGGTTTCATCCTGATTCTTCAGGGAACCCCGATGGGATTCGACGGAAAAATGAAGGTAACTACCCTCGAAGGACAGGAACAGATGGTTTCGCAAGGACCTGCGGCTGCCATTGTGCCCATTAAACAATTAGGAACGAATGGAGGTGGTTACTTTGGTGTGAACTCTTCTCATCCGTTGGAAAATCCGACTTATCTTACCAATATGGTGGAGTGCTGGTCTATCTTGATTATTCCGATGGCAATGGTACTTGCATTAGGGTTTTATACTCGTAGAAAGAAACTGGCTTATAGTATTTTCGGAGTGATGCTCTTTGCTTTTCTGGTAGGCGTCTGTATCAATGTCAGTCAGGAAATGGGTGGAAATCCCCGTATCGATGAACTGGGAATTGCGCAGGATAACGGTGCGATGGAAGGTAAGGAAGTTCGTTTGGGTGCCGGAGCTACAGCACTTTGGAGCATTGTGACTACTGTTACTTCCAATGGTTCTGTGAATGGTATGCATGATTCTACTATGCCGTTGTCCGGTATGATGGAGATGCTGAATATGCAGATTAATACTTGGTTCGGCGGTGTAGGCGTAGGTTGGATGAATTATTATACGTTCATTATTATCGCGGTATTTATCAGCGGTTTGATGGTAGGTCGCACACCGGAATTTCTCGGAAAGAAAGTAGAAGCCCGTGAAATGAAAATAGCTACGATAGTAGCACTGCTTCATCCATTTGTCATATTAGTGTTCACAGCAATCTCAAGTTATATATATGTACATCATCCTGACTTTGTGGAAAGCGAGGGCGGTTGGCTGAACAATCTTGGATTCCACGGCTTGAGTGAGCAGCTTTATGAGTATACATCTTGTGCCGCTAACAATGGTTCCGGCTTTGAAGGACTGGGAGATAATACTTATTTCTGGAACTGGACCTGTGGTATTGTACTTATTCTTAGCCGATTCCTGCCTATTATCGGACAAGTTGCCATTGCCGGCCTGCTGGCTCAGAAGAAGTTCATTCCCGAGAGTGCCGGAACACTGAAGACTGATACGCTGACTTTCGGAATAATGACGTTTGTCGTTATCTTCATTGTGGCTGCTCTGTCCTTCTTCCCGGTACACGCTTTGAGTACAATTGCCGAACATTTAAGTTTGTAATTCTGAATTAGAGAAGATATGAAAAATATGAAATCAGCTTCTTTGTTTCAAAAGGAGCAAGTTATAGAAAGCCTGAAACAATCATTCGTGAAGCTAAACCCGCGACTGATGATAAAGAACCCGATCATGTATACGGTAGAGGTGGCTACAGTGGTCATGTTGTTTGTGACCCTTTACTCCATCATCAATCCCTCTCAGGGTTCGTTTGCCTACAACATAGCTGTGTTTATCATTCTGTTTATTACACTGCTGTTTGCCAATTTTGCCGAAGCGATTGCCGAAGCACGGGGAAAAGCGCAAGCCGACAGCCTGCGTAAAACACGGGAAGAGACACCTGCCAAAAAGGTGGAAGGTAATCAAATAGTGACTGTAAGTTCTTCACAACTAAAGAAAGGAGATGTGTTTGTCTGTGAAGCCGGAGACGTGATTCCGTCCGATGGGGAAATAATCGAAGGATTGGCCTCTATCGATGAAAGTGCGATTACAGGTGAGTCTGCTCCGGTGATCCGGGAGGCGGGCGGCGATAAAAGCTCAGTGACGGGAGGTACGAAAGTATTGTCCGATCATATAAAAGTAATGGTGACCACCCAACCGGGAGAAAGTTTTCTGGATAAAATGATTGCACTGGTGGAAGGTGCGTCTCGTCAGAAAACTCCGAATGAGATAGCACTGACTATTCTGCTGGCTGGTTTTACACTTGTCTTTGTCATTGTGTGTGTGACGTTAAAACCGTTTGCCGATTACAGCAATACTGTCATTACCATTGCTTCACTTATTTCTTTGTTTGTGTGCCTGATTCCGACAACTATCGGCGGACTTCTTTCTGCCATCGGTATTGCCGGTATGGACCGTGCACTACGTGCGAATGTGATAACAAAATCGGGTAAGGCAGTGGAAACTGCCGGCGATATTGATACCTTGTTGCTGGATAAGACCGGAACTATCACCATCGGTAATCGTAAAGCTACCCATTTTCACACTGCGCCGGGCATTGATCTGCACGCTTTTGTAGAAAACTGTCTGCTTTCTTCTCTGTCCGATGAAACTCCGGAAGGCAAATCAATCGTAGAACTGGGACGTGAATCAGGTATCCGTATGCGCAGCTTGAATACGACAGGCGCACGAATGATTAAGTTTACAGCCGAAACCAAATGCTCGGGTGTCGATTTGCCGGACGGAACTCAGATTCGTAAAGGGGCTTTTGATGCTATCCGTAAGATTGTGGAAACTGCCGGAAATAAATTCCCCGAAGAAGTGGAAAAGGTGATCGCTGCTATTTCAAGCAATGGTGGTACGCCGTTGGTGGTATGTGTTAATCGGAAAGTGACGGGTGTTATCGAATTGCAGGATATCATCAAGCCGGGTATTCAGGAACGTTTCGAACGCTTGCGCAAAATGGGAGTGAAGACAGTGATGGTGACCGGTGATAACCCGCTGACTGCCAAATATATTGCAGAAAAGGCAGGTGTCGATGATTTTATTGCCGAAGCGAAGCCGGAAGATAAAATGGAATATATCAAGAAGGAACAACAGTCCGGCAAACTGGTGGCAATGATGGGGGACGGTACGAATGATGCTCCCGCTTTGGCTCAGGCGAATGTCGGAGTAGCAATGAACAGTGGTACGCAGGCTGCAAAGGAAGCCGGCAATATGGTAGATCTGGATAATGATCCTACCAAACTGATCGAGATTGTGGAAATCGGTAAGCAGTTGCTGATGACCCGTGGAACACTGACTACTTTCTCTATCGCCAACGATGTGGCTAAATATTTTGCCATTGTCCCCGCCTTGTTTATGGTGGCTATCCCCGAACTGGCGGCGTTGAATATCATGCAGTTGCATAGTCCTGAGAGTGCGATCCTTTCGGCAGTCATCTTCAATGCGATTATTATTCCGATCTTGATTCCGTTGGCTTTGCGTGGCGTTCAGTACAAGCCGATAGGTGCAAGTGCTTTGCTTCGCCGGAATCTGCTGATTTACGGTGTAGGTGGTGTGATTGCTCCGTTTATCGGAATTAAACTGATTGATTTATTAGTAGGTTTATTCTTTTAATTAAAAAACAATAGCGATGAAAACTTTATTTAAATCACTAAAGATAACTCTTGTTTTCTGTGTCTTTTTCTCCGTATTCTATATTCTTATTTTGTGGTTGTTTGCACAAGTGGCAGGACCTAATAAGGGAAATGCTGAAGTTGCCACACTGGATGGAAAAGTGGTGGGTGCGGCCAATGTCGGTCAGATGTTTACAAAAGATATTTATTTCTGGGGACGTCCTTCGTGTGCCGGAGACGGTTATGATGCTTCTAGTTCGTCCGGTAGCAACAAAGGACCCACGAATCCCGAATATCTGGCTGAAGTGGAAGCGCGTATCGATACGTTCCTTGTACATCATCCTTATCTGAGCCGTAAAGATGTTCCGGCGGAGATGGTAACGGCGAGTGCCTCCGGCCTCGACCCCAATATTACTCCGCAATGTGCATACGTGCAGATAAAGAGAGTGGCACAGGCACGTGGCCTGACTGAAAACCAAGTGAAAGAAATCGTTGATCAAAGTGTGGAGAAGCCTTTACTCGGAATTTTCGGAACGGAGAAAATAAATGTGCTGAAGCTGAATATAGCACTTGAAGAGAATAAATAACCAAACACTGGGCGGCGTGCCTGTCCGAATCGTTTTAGTTATTTATTGCGGTTCAAATAAACAGGGCTGGACAGGGCGCTGCTCTTTTTTAGAAACATAAAATAAAAAGATAAATATGAAGAGTTTTTTTAGTAAGAAGATTGTTGTAGGAGCATTGGTTACGGCAACTGTATGCGTATCGGGTATAACGGATGCAAAAGCACAGGAATTTGCTGTGCAGGGAGATATTGTCAGTTCCTATGTCTGGCGGGGAATGTACCAGGGTGGAGGTGCGGCTTTTCAACCCACGCTGGGGTTTGGGTTCGATAATTTTTCTGTTACCGCATGGGGATCTACTAATTTCAGTGGAGGGAATAAAGAACTGGATCTGACTCTTGCCTATAAGTTTGGTAAGGCGGGACCTACGCTGACGGTTGCCGATTTGTGGTGGGAAGGTGAAGGGGCATATAAATATTTTAATTTTAAGAGCCACGAGACGGGACATCATTTTGAGGCGGGATTGGCTTATACGTTGCCCGTAGAGAAGTTTCCCCTGTCCGTAGCGTGGTATACGATGTTTGCCGGAAAAGACAAGAAGCTGAATGATAGCGGAGAACTGAAACAGAATTATTCCTCCTATCTGGAACTGAACTATCCTTTCAGTGTGAAAAATGTCGATTTAAATGTAACTTGCGGCGCAGTACCGTATAAGGCGGAGGGTATGTACACGAATAGTGGCTTCGCCGTGACTAATGTAGCTTTAAAAGGAATGACAGAGATAAAAATTAATGATAAGTTTTCATTGCCGATATTTGCACAGGCTATATGGAATCCATGTGTTGAAGATGCTTTTTTGGTTTTTGGCGTAACTTTAAGACCATAGATATAAACTCATGAATTTTTATTATGCAGAAACCCGTGGTGATCGTGATGATTACTACGGGTTGAAATAGTTTATAAACAGCAATTAATGAAATGGATATGGATAGAGAACAGAGTGTACAACATTTTTTGGATCTGATCAAGAAGTCTCATCGAGGCAAGTTTAAAATCTATATCGGCATGATAGCCGGTGTAGGGAAGTCTTACCGTATGCTTCAGGAGGCTCATGAACTACTGGAGAATGGGGTGGATGTACAAGTCGGCTATATTGAAACTCACGGGCGTGCCGGAACGGAGGCTCTGATGCAGGGGCTGCCTGTGATCCCCCGACGTAAAATTTTCTATAAAGGAAAAGAGTTGGAGGAAATGGATGTGGACGCCATTATCCGCCTTCATCCCGAGATTGTGATTGTGGACGAACTGGCACACACCAATGTGGAAGGCAGTTTGAACGAGAAACGTTGGCAGGATGTGATGACTCTGTTGGATGAGGGGATTAATGTGATTTCCGCAATCAATATCCAGCATATCGAGAGTGTGAATGAAGAAGTGCAGGAGATTACAGGGATCGAGGTGAAAGAACGGGTGCCGGACAGTGTGCTTCAGGAAGCGGATGAAGTGGTGAATATCGACTTGACAGCGGAAGAACTGATCTCGCGTCTGAAAGCAGGAAAGATATACCGTCCGGAAAAGATTCAGACAGCGCTGGATAATTTCTTCCGGACCGAGAATATCCTTCAACTGCGGGAACTGGCTCTGAAGGAAGTGGCGCTCCGGGTGGAGAAGAAGGTGGAGAATGAGGTTGTGATGGGTGTCTCGGTCGGAATCAGGCATGAGAAGTTCATGGCTTGTATCAGTAGTCATGAGAAAACACCCAGGAGGATTATCCGGAAGGCGGCACGTCTGGCAACACGATATAATACGACTTTCGTTGCTCTCTATGTGCAGACTCCGAGGGAGAGTATGGACCGGATTGATCTGGCCAGTCAGCGTTATTTGCTGAATCATTTTAAGCTGGTAGCAGAACTGGGCGGAGAGGTCATCCAGGTGCAGTCGAAGGATATTCTGGGGAGTATTGTCAAAGTTTGTCGGGACAAGCAAATATCTTCTGTTTGCATGGGAACTCCTAATCTGAGATTTCATCATGCCATTTGCTCCATACTCGGATATCGAAAGTTTTTGAATAATTTGTCACAAGCTAATGTAGATTTGATTATACTTGCATAATATTAACCGTATGAACGATATGAATATTAAAACAAAACTGATTCTCGGCATCGGGATGCTGGCGGGAATGATTATTTTGCTGGTAACACTTTCTGTTGTGAACCTTCAGTTGCTGACTGCCACAGAACCTGACAGTCCTGCCGCTATGCCGGCATTGGAACGCGCTCTGTTGTGGATTTCCGTTACCGGCGGTATTTGTATATTGACCGGATTGACATTGCTGTATTGGTTGCCCCGAACAATCAGTAAACCCATCAAGGAACTGAAACAAGGGATTCTTGAAATAGCCAATCATAATTATGAAGAACGGCTGGATATGAGAAATAATCAGGAGTTTCGGGAAGTCGCCGAGAGTTTCAACCGTATGGCGGAACGTCTGGCCGAGTATCGGGCAAGTACGTTAGCGGATATTCTTTCTGCCAAGAAATTCATTGAGGCCATCGTGAACAGTATCGACGATCCGATAATCGGTCTGAATATGGATCGTGAGATTTTGTTTATTAATGAGGAAGCACTGAACGTGCTGAATCTGAAAAGAGGTAATGTCATACGTAAATCTGCGGAAGAATTGTCTTTGAAGAATGATCTGCTTCGCCGGCTGATTCGTGAATTGGTGACGCCGGGAGATCAGAAAGAGCCGTTAAAGATATATGCCGATGATAAAGAGAGTTATTTCAAGGCTTCCTATATTCCTATCATAAATACGGATGCAGGGAAGGATGAACCCAGCAAATTAGGGGATGTCATTCTGCTGAAGAATATAACGGAATTCAAGGAACTGGATTCTGCCAAGACTACATTTATTTCGACCATTTCACACGAATTGAAAACTCCGATTGCGGCTATCATGATGAGTCTGCAGCTATTGGAAGATAAACGTGTCGGTGAGCTGAATGATGAACAGGAACAGTTGTCCAAAAGCATCAAGGAAAATAGCGAACGCCTGTTGAGCATTACGGGCGAATTGCTGAATATGACTCAGGTAGAGGCAGGCAAGCTGCAATTAATGCCGAAGATAACGAAGCCCATTGAACTGATAGAATATGCGATTAAAGCTAATCAGGTACAAGCGGATAAGTTCAATATTCAGATAGAAGTAGAGTACCCGGAAGAGAAAATCGGCAAGCTCTTTGTCGATAGTGAAAAGATAGCTTGGGTATTGACTAATTTGCTCAGCAATGCGATTCGTTATTCTAAAGAAAACGGGCGTGTCGTGATTGGTGCCAGGCAGGAAGGAGATATGATCGACCTGTACGTTCAGGATTTCGGTAAAGGCATCGATCCCCGTTACCACAAGAGTATTTTCGACCGTTACTTCCGTGTTCCCGGAACAAAAGTTCAGGGCAGCGGACTCGGTTTGTCTATTTCGAGAGACTTTGTGGAAGCGCATGGCGGTACGCTGACAGTAGAAAGTGAACTGGGAAAAGGAAGTCGGTTTGTGATGCGACTGAAAGCATAAAAGAGAATGTTCGGAAAGTGTCCGAGGCGGTTGCTGTGATAAATAAATGTGGTAGCTGATTTAATTTGAAATGAAACTTTGGGAATCAAGACATTGCAGCGTCTTTTAAAATCTTTATATTTGCAGACTAATTGAAGTTAAAGTCAAATTTATACAATATAATAACTTAAAAGAACCAGAATCAGATGAAACAGGACATGATTGTTATCCTTGACTTGGGTAGTCACGAGAATACGGTATTGGCGCGCGCCATCCGTGCATTAGGAGTTTATAGTGAGATTTATCCTCACGACATCACAGTAGAAGAACTGAAAGCATTGCCCAACGTAAAGGGTATTATTATCAATGGTGGACTGAACAACGTGATCGACGGTGTTGCTATTGACGTGAATCCGTCTATTTATACGATGGGGATTCCTGTTATGGCTGCCGGTCACGATAAAGCGACTTGCGCAGTGAAGCTTCCGGCATTTACAGATGATATCGAGGCTATTAAGGCTGCTATAAAGTCTTTCGTATTTGATACTTGTCAGGCTGAAGCTAACTGGAATATGGCGAACTTTGTCAATGACCAGATCGAGCTGATCAGACGTCAGGTGGGTGATAAGAAAGTATTGCTGGCATTGTCGGGTGGTGTTGACAGCTCAGTGGTAGCTGCTTTACTTTTGAAGGCAATCGGTGAAAATTTGGTATGCGTGCACGTAAATCACGGCTTGATGCGTAAAGGTGAGTCTGAAGATGTTGTTGAAGTATTCAGCAACCAATTGAAAGCAAATCTGGTTTATGTAGATGTAACAGACCGCTTCCTGGATAAATTGGCAGGTGTGGAAGATCCCGAACAGAAACGTAAGATTATCGGTGGTGAGTTTATCCGTGTGTTCGAAGAAGAAGCACGTAAACTGGATGGTATCGATTTCTTAGGTCAGGGTACTATTTATCCGGATATTGTAGAGAGCGGAACGAAGACTGCCAAGATGGTGAAATCTCATCATAATGTAGGCGGTCTGCCTGAAGATCTTAAGTTCCAGCTTGTAGAGCCCTTGCGCCAGTTGTTCAAGGATGAAGTGCGTGCTTGTGGTCTGGAGTTGGGGTTGCCTTATGAGATGGTTTACCGTCAGCCGTTCCCCGGTCCTGGTTTAGGTGTACGTTGTCTGGGTGCTATCACACGCGATCGTCTGGAAGCAGTACGTGAGTCTGACGCCATTTTGCGTGAAGAGTTCCAGATTGCCGGCCTGGATAAAAAGGTATGGCAATACTTTACCGTAGTGCCTGACTTTAAATCTGTTGGTGTACGCGATAATGCCCGTTCTTTCGATTGGCCGGTGATTATCCGCGCTGTCAATACGGTAGATGCTATGACAGCTACTATTGAACCGGTAGACTGGCCTATCCTGATGAAAATCACAGACCGTATTCTGAAAGAAGTGAAGAATGTGAATCGTGTTTGCTATGATATGTCGCCGAAACCTAATGCGACTATTGAATGGGAATAAGAGTATAGAGCATTAAATAGAATAGCCCCCGGAAGCTGAATATAAACTTTCGGGGGCTAATTTTTTGCATTTAGCGTCACCTATGGCGTCACCTGCCACCAATTGATGTATAAAAGAAAAAGGCACCCAAGAGTGGAAGCCTCTCAAATGCCTTATTCTTATCAAGTAGCGGGACCCGGGATTGAACCGGGGACCTCATGATTATGAATCATGCGCTCTAACCAGCTGAGCTATCCCGCCATCATTTCTCGATTGCGGGTGCAAAGATAGATATTTTTCTGTAATCTCCAAAACAATTCATAACTTTTTTGTGTTTTTTCTTTAGAACGAGGTTCTCTTTTTCCTATAAATAGGGAGTTTGGGGCCTTGAAAAGAAATAAGTTTTAAATAAAGTGTCTGATTTATGCCACATAATTAGAAAAAAGTATTTATCTTGGCACACGTAAAAACAATTCGAAATTGCTATGAAAAAAGAAAAAATTCATTTGGAGTATTTGTTGAACGCAACATCTAAAAATATTCTTTGGGCAGCTATTAGCACACCGACCGGGCTGGAGGACTGGTTTGCTGATAAAGTAGTATCTGATGATAAAATCGTAGAATTCCATTGGGGGAAGACTGAACAAAGAAATGCCGAGATTATTGCGATCCGTTCTTTCTCATTTATTCGCTTTCGTTGGCAGGATGACGAAAATGAACGCGATTACTTTGAAATCAAAATGACTTATAATGAGCTGACAAGTGACTATGTATTAGAAATTACAGACTTCGCAGAGGCGGACGAAGTTGCTGACATGAAAGAATTGTGGGAGTCGCAAGTGGCGAAATTGAGAAGAACGTGTGGTTTTTAGTTAACTTTCAACTAAAAATTTTCTATGCTACTTTTTTTGTGCTAATTTTGCGTCTTAATTGCACGAACCTATTAAGATGCTACGCATAAAGAAATTAGATATATTTATCGTAAAGAGCTTCCTGATGCTCTTTATAGGTACATTCTTCATCTGTCTCTTCATCTTCATGATGCAGTTTTTGTGGAGATATGTAGACGAATTAGTCGGAAAGGGGCTGGATATGAGTGTGATAGCTCAGTTCTTCTTTTATTCCGCATTGACACTGGTGCCAATATCGTTGCCGTTGGCAATATTGCTGGCTTCTTTAATAACCTTCGGTAACTTTGGCGAACGTTACGAGTTGCTCGCAATGAAAGCTGCGGGTATATCCTTGCTTAAAATTATGCGCCCGCTGGCTTTCTTTGTCTGTGGTTTGGTTGCTGTCTCTTTTTATTTCCAGAATGTCGTGGGGCCTATTGCTCAGACGAAACTATACACACTGATTATTTCGATGAAACAAAAGTCTCCGGAATTGGATATCCCGGAGGGGGTGTTTTATTCAGAAATACCGGATTATAACCTGAAGATAGCCAAGAAGAACCGGAAGACAGGTATGATGTATGATGTGCTGATTTATAATCTGAAAGATGGATTTGAGAACGCACATATTATTTATGCAGATTCCGGACGGATGGAAATGACTGCAGACAAGCAGCATCTCTGGCTGCATTTGTACAGTGGTGATTTATTTGAAAACCTGAGATCACAGAGTATGAAATCTCAGAATGTACCGTATCGTCGGGAAGAATTCCGGGAAAAACATACGATTATTGAGTTTGACTCAGACTTTAATATGGCGGATGCCAGTATTATGAGCAATACATCTGCTGCCAAAGATATGTCGATGCTGCAAGCCTCCATCGACTCAATGAAAATGGTGGGCGATAGTATCGGAAGACAATATTACCGGGAAGTTTCTGAAGGGAATTTCCGTAGCACCTATGGATTGACAAAGGAGGATACGGTCAAGATTATGGAGGCGAATATTACTGAATATAATATTGACAGTCTCTATGAGGTAGCTCCTTTGATGCAGAAGCAGAAGGTGATTTCATCCGCTGCAAGTCGTGCGGAAAACCTGAGCAGTGATATAAACTTCAAGAGTTACACGATGGGTAGCCATGATTATAGTATGCGGAAGCATGAGATAGAGTGGCATAAAAAGATCACTATTTCACTTTCCTGCCTGCTGTTCTTCTTCATTGGTGCCCCATTGGGCGGAATTATCCGTAAAGGAGGACTCGGTATGCCGGTCATCGTTTCGGTGATGGTATTCATCATTTATTATATCATAGATAATACAGGCTATAAGATGGCACGTGACGGCAGATGGGTCGTATGGATGGGAGTGTGGACCAGTAGTGCCGTGCTTGCCCCGTTAGGTGCTTTCCTGACTTACAAATCAAATAAAGACTCTGTAGTGCTCAATGCCGATGCGTATATCAATTGGTTTAAGAAGATTGTCGGTATCCGTAACATACGCCATTTATTCAAGAAAGAGGTGGTGATTCACGATCCGGATTATACTCGCATACCGGGTGATTTGCAGGTGCTTACTGACGAGTGCAAAGAGTATATAGCTAAAAATCGCCTGATGAAAGCCCCGAATTATTTTAAGCTGTGGATGTCGGGCGAGAAGGATGATGAGATGATATCTATCAATGAAAAGTTAGAGACACTCATAGAGGAGATGTCCAATACGAAGTCTGTGACTTTGCTGAACACATTAAACAATTATCCGATTATTTCCGTTTCTGCTCATATACGCCCGTTCCACACCTATTGGCTGAATCTGGCTGCCGGGGTTATTTTCCCTATAGGATTATTCTTTTATTTCCGTATCTGGGCATTCCGTGTCCGGTTGGCGAAAGATATGGAACGGATAATAAAAAACAATGAACAAATTCAATTCATCATACAGAATATTAATAAATAAGTGTTATGGAAGAGATTAAAATGGATAGAATAGAAGATGCGATTGCCGATTTCAAAGAAGGCAAGTTTGTCATTGTAGTGGATGATGAAGATCGTGAAAACGAAGGTGATTTAATCATAGCTGCCGAAAAGATAACTCCTGAGAAAGTTAACTTTATGTTGAAACATGCGCGTGGTGTGCTCTGTGCGCCTATCACGGTGTCGCGTTGTAAAGAACTGGATTTGCCGCATCAGGTCAGTGATAATACTTCTGTATTGGGCACTCCTTTTACAGTGACAATTGACAAACTGGAAGGTTGTAGTACCGGAGTTTCTGCTTCCGACCGTGCTGCTACTATTCAGGCGTTGGCCGATCCTGCTTCTACACCGGCTACTTTCGGACGTCCCGGACATATTAATCCGCTGTATGCACAGGAAAAAGGAGTACTTCGTCGTGCCGGACATACAGAAGCTACCATCGATATGGCACGCCTTGCCGGACTTTACCCTGCAGGTGCTCTGATGGAAATAATGAGCGATGACGGTACGATGGCACGTCTGCCGGAACTTCGTGCAATGGCTGATGAACATGGACTGAAACTGATTTCCATTCATGACTTGATTGCTTATCGTCTGAAACAGGAGTCAATCGTAGAAAAAGGCGTTGAGGTAAATATGCCGACCGAACATGGTATGTTCCGTCTGATTCCTTTCCGTCAGAAATCGAATGGACTGGAGCATATGGCTATATTTAAAGGTACATGGAATGAAGACGAACCTATCTTGGTGCGTGTCCATTCATCTTGCGCTACTGGTGATATTCTTGGCTCACACCGTTGTGACTGTGGCGAGCAGTTGCATAAAGCGATGGAAATGATTGAAAAAGAAGGAAAAGGTGTGGTGGTTTATCTGAATCAGGAAGGCCGTGGTATCGGTTTGATGGAAAAGATGAAAGCATATAAACTTCAGGAAGACGGTATGGATACCGTTGACGCCAACCTTTGCTTAGGACACCTGGCAGATGAACGCGACTATGGAGTAGGAGCCCAGATTCTGCGTGAACTGGGAGTGCACAAAATGAAACTTCTGACAAATAATCCCGTGAAACGTGTAGGGCTGGAAGCCTATGGGCTGGAAATTGTAGAAAATGTACCTGTTGAAACAGTTCCTAATCCATATAATGAGCGATATCTGAGAACAAAGAAAGAAAGAATGGGACATACATTACATTTTAATAAGTAAAATGCCATTTTGTTTTCATATATCGAATATTATCGCTTATTTTGCAACGAATTTCACTCAACAACAATAAAATAGATACAAAATGAATCAATTATCAGATCGTTTGAACAGCTTGTCGCCGTCGGCGACGCTTGCCATGTCGCAAAAGAGCAACGAACTCAAAGCGCAGGGTATTGATGTTATTAACTTAAGTGTAGGAGAACCGGATTTCAATACTCCTGACCACATCAAAGAAGCTGCGAAGAAAGCCATTGATGATAACTTTTCTCGCTACTCTCCGGTACCGGGTTATCCGGCTTTACGCAATGCGATTGTTGAGAAGCTGAAAAAAGAGAACGGTCTTGAATATACTGCTGCTCAGATTTCTTGTGCCAATGGTGCAAAGCAATCTGTATGTAATGCGATCCTGGTATTGGTAAATCCGGGTGATGAAGTAATTGTACCGGCTCCTTACTGGGTGAGCTATCCGGAAATGGTGAAGATGGCAGAAGGTACTCCTGTCATTGTTTCTGCCGGCATCGAACAAGATTTCAAAATTACTCCGGAACAACTGGAAGCAGCTATTACTCCGAAAACAAAAGCATTGATTCTTTGTTCTCCGTCCAACCCCACAGGTTCTGTTTACAGTAAAGAAGAACTGGCTGGACTGGCAGCCGTGCTGGCTAAGTATCCGCAAGTAGTGGTAATTGCTGACGAGATTTACGAACATATCAATTATATCGGTGCACATCAGAGCATTGCTCAGTTCCCGGAAATGAAAGAACGTACAGTGATCGTGAACGGTGTATCCAAAGCCTATGCAATGACCGGGTGGAGAATCGGTTTCATTGCTGGTCCGGAATGGATTGTGAAAGCTTGTAACAAGCTTCAGGGACAATACACTTCGGGTCCTTGCTCGGTATCTCAGAAAGCTGCCGAGGCTGCTTACGTAGGTACACAAGAACCGGTGAAAGAAATGCAGAAGGCATTTGAACGTCGTCGTGACCTGATCGTGAAGTTGGCTAAAGAAGTGCCGGGTTTCGAAGTAAACGTACCGCAAGGTGCTTTCTATCTGTTCCCGAAATGTAGCTACTTCTTCGGCAAGAGCAACGGCGAACGTAAAATTGAAAACTCGGACGACTTGGCAATGTACCTGCTCGAAGATGCTCATGTAGCTTGTGTAGGCGGTACTTCCTTTGGTGCTCCTGAATGTATTCGTATGAGCTACGCTACAAGTGATGAAAACATTGTAGAAGCTATCCGTCGAATCAAGGAAGCATTGGCTAAATTGAAATAAGCAATCTTAGAGAATATAGAACGGTAGGCTATCTCCTGAAAAAGAAAGTCTACCGTTTTTTTATGTAATTTCCTTTTGTCCGTAGCGATAAAATAAAAAAGGCTGCCTTCCGTAGAAAGCAGCCTATACTTTTTTGTAGATTGTATTATTCAGCCGGGTGAATAGCTTCAGACGGGCAAACGTCTGCGCAAGTTCCACAGTCAGTACATACATCTGGGTTGATAGAATAGATATCACCTTCAGAGATAGCTTCTACCGGACACTCGTCGATACAAGTTCCGCAAGCAATACAATCGTCACTAATTACGTAAGCCATTTTTTTAAGATTTAAATTATTAGTACTAATTCGTTCGGCAAAAATAAAGCTTTTATTCATTACTTGGTATGCTTCTTTGATTAAATTGACTTAATTTGTACGTCTTCTAAATAAGCAACCTCCCTATTATGTGCTATATTTTTCGTATTTTTGCAGCCAAATTACTAATATATAGCGATTATGCCTTTAAATTTACCTGATAAGCTTCCTGCAATAGAATTATTGAAGGAAGAGAATATTTTCGTAATTGATACTTCGCGTGCTACGCAACAGGATATTCGTCCGTTGCGGATTGTAATTCTGAACCTGATGCCGTTGAAGATTACAACGGAAACAGACTTGGTGCGGCTGCTCTCGAATACGCCTCTCCAGGTAGAAATCTCGTTTATGAAGATCAAGAGTCATACATCCAAGAATACGCCGATAGAACATATGCAAACGTTCTATACCGACTTCGAGCAAATGCGTAACGAGAAATACGACGGCATGATCATCACCGGTGCTCCTGTGGAACAGATGGACTTCGAGGAGGTGACTTATTGGGAGGAAATTACCGAAATATTTGATTGGGCACGTACGCACGTGACGTCTACCTTATATATATGTTGGGCTGCGCAAGCCGGACTGTATCATCACTACGGAGTTCCCAAGTATCCACTGGACCAGAAAATGTTCGGTATCTTCGAACATCGGGTGCTGGAACCTTTCCATTCTATCTTCCGCGGCTTTGACGATTGCTTCTATGTGCCGCATAGCCGCCATACGGAAGTACGCAGGGAAGATATCCTCAAAGTGCCGGAACTGACATTGCTTTCCGAATCGAAAGATGCGGGCGTTTATATGGCTATGGCACGTGGCGGACGTGAGTTCTTCGTGACCGGACATTCGGAATATTCTCCCTATACCTTGGATACGGAATATCGTCGTGATCTGGGTAAAGGACTGCCGATCGAAATTCCCCGTAACTATTACGTAGATGATGATCCGGACAAAGGTCCGTTGGTCCGTTGGCGCGCTCATGCCAACCTTTTGTTCTCCAACTGGCTGAACTACTTTGTTTATCAGGAAACGCCTTACAACATTAATGATATTGAATGATCAAGCAGCGTAAAATAGAACTTCTCGCCCCGGCGAAGAATCTGGAATGTGGTATCGAAGCTATCAATCACGGAGCAGATGCCGTATATATCGGTGCACCTAAATTTGGCGCCCGTGCAGCGGCTGTGAATTCTCTGGAAGATATCGAAGCGTTGGTAAAACATGCTCACTTGTATAATGCCCGTATCTATGTCACAGTCAATACGATTCTGAAAGAAGAAGAGTTGAAAGAGACGGAGGAGATGATCCACGCCCTGTATCGGGTTGGTGTGGATGCTCTGATTGTGCAAGATATGGGAATCACGAAACTGAATCTTCCGCCGATACCTCTTCATGCCAGTACGCAGATGGACAATCGGACACCGGAAAGGGTGAAGTTCCTCTGGGAAGCGGGCTTCCGTCAGGTTGTTCTGGCACGAGAATTGTCGATTCGTGAAATAAGGAAGATACACGAAACTTGTCCCGAAGTTCCGCTGGAAGTATTTGTACACGGGGCGCTTTGCGTAAGCTATAGCGGTCAGTGCTACGTTAGCCAGGCTTGTTTCGGGCGCAGCGCGAATCGGGGAGAGTGTGCGCAGTTTTGCCGCTTGCCTTTCAGTCTTGTCGATTCGGAAGGAAAAGTGATTGTGAAAGACAAGCACTTGCTCTCTTTGAAAGATATGAACCAGAGTGATGAACTGGAACGGTTGCTGGATGCCGGAGCTTCCTCATTCAAAATAGAAGGACGTCTGAAAGATGTGTCTTATGTGAAGAATGTAACGGCTGCCTATCGTCAGAAGCTGGATGCCGTCTTTGCCCGCCGACCGGAATATGTGCGCGCTTCTTCCGGTACTTGCAGTTTCGACTTTAAGCCGCAGCTGGACAAGAGCTTCAGTCGTGGATTTACTCATTACTTCCTGCATGGACGCAGTGAGGATATTTTTTCTTTCGATACTCCGAAATCATTGGGAGAGGAGATGGGCACAATGAAAGAAGCCCGTGGCAACTTTCTGACCGTTGCCGGACTGAAATCATTCAATAACGGAGACGGTGTCTGCTATATTGATGAACAGGGACGTTTGCAGGGATTCCGGATTAATCGGGTGGATGGAAACAAACTTTATCCTCAGGAGATGCCCCGCATCAAACCCCGTACCAAGCTCTATCGTAACTTCGATCAGGAGTTTGAACGCATACTTTCCCGCAAGTCGGCCGAACGGAAGATTGCCGTTAGCATACTGCTTGCAGACAACAACTTCGGTTTCTCTCTGACACTGACGGATGAGGACAATAACAGCGTTACGCTCACTCTGCCTCGTGAGAAAGAGCCGGCTCGGACTCCACAGGCTGATAACTTGAAGACGCAGCTTGCTAAATTGGGAAACACGCCTTTCGAAGCGGAAAAGATCGAAATCTCCTTCTCGGAGAATTGGTTCTTACCGGCTTCTGTTTTGGCGGATTTCCGTCGTCAGGCGATAGAAAAGCTGATTGCTGTCCGACGTATCAATTATCGTCAGGAACTGGCTGTCTGGAAGCCGACTTCACATGATTATCCGCAGGCTGCACTTACTTATTTGGGAAACGTGATGAACACCCGTGCAGCTTCTTTTTATCGGGAACATGGAGTGCAGCAAGTGGCTGAGGCTTATGAAAAGGAACGGGTGGAAGATGCCGTGCTGATGTTCTGCAAACACTGCCTGCGTTATAGCATGGGCTGGTGCCCTATCCATCAGCGAGTGCGCTCGCCTTATAAAGAGCCCTATTATCTGGTATCGAATGACGGAAAACGTTTCCGCCTTGAATTCGATTGCAAAAACTGTCAAATGAAAGTAAAAGCGGCACAATGAAACGATTCCCCGGCAGAGATATGCGGAGTTTAACGGAGCTTGTTCTCGGCAGAGATAAGTTTCGTACAGC
This sequence comes from Bacteroides sp. AM23-12, assembly GCF_003434395.1. NCBI lineage: Bacteria > Pseudomonadati > Bacteroidota > Bacteroidia > Bacteroidales > Bacteroidaceae > Bacteroides > Bacteroides sp. AM23-12. The sequence goes on along the minus strand of NZ_QTLF01000052.1, from coordinate 1,753 downwards.
TTTGTGCTGTTCTGTCGTGGGGATGTTGCTGACTCTGCTGTTCCTTTCATCCTGTCACTATACGCGTCCCGATCTTACTTCCGAGGAACTGTCGGAGAAGACAAAAGATTCTCTGAACTATCTTTATGACCGGCATTATACCTGGAATACGAATCTGGAAGTAACCACCGACTCGGTAACAATGGAGTGCCTGCCCATCAAGGACACCTACATCGCATTGTATAAAGGAGATCGGGTGGTTGTTGCCGAGTTTGCCATTCACCCTGCCGATAGTGTGGACAGTGTCTGGGTAAAGCTGGCGCATACACAAGAGGAGCAGGGGTGGATACGTGAAACAGAATTGAAAGAATCGTTTGTGCCGACGGACAGTATTTCGCAGGCTATCCATTTTTTCAGTGATACGCATGCTTCTTATTTCATGATTATCTTCGCGTTGTTTGTTGGAGTCTATCTGTTTCGCGCTTTCCGTCGGAAGCAGTTGCAGCTGGTCTATTTTAATGATATTGACAGTGTCTATCCGTTGTTTCTTTGCCTGTTGATGGCTTTCAGTGCGACGGTTTACGAATCAATGCAGGTCTTTGTGCCGGATACGTGGGAACATTTCTATTTCAATCCCACCTTATCGCCTTTTAAAGTGCCTTTTATACTTTCAGTCTTTTTGTTGAGCATCTGGTTGTTTCTGATTGTCGCTTTGGCGGTGCTTGATGACCTGTTCCGGCAGTTGACTCCCGCCGCTGCGGTCTTTTATCTGCTGGGACTGATGTCCAGTTGTATTTTCTGCTATTTCTTCTTTATCCTGATGACACATATTTATATCGGTTATTTGTTCCTTGCATTCTTTATCTGGGTTTTTGCGAAGAAGGTGCATCGGAATATCAGCTATAAGTATCGTTGCGGACATTGTGGGGAGAAGTTGAAGGAGAAAGGTATTTGCCCCCATTGCGGAGCGATTAATGAATAATCTTTTATATCTTGTTTTTATATTCAAATCATACTTCTGAATGATGGAAATCAGACTTACCGAATTGAAAGATCTCCCTTTGGTGATGGAGATTTATGATTATGCCCGTGCTTTTATGCGTGCCAATGGGAATGCAACCCAATGGATTGACGGCTATCCGTCCGAATCATTTATCCGTCAGGAGATAGAAGACGGTCATAGTTTTGTCTGTACGGACGAACAAGGGGAAATATTGGGAACTTTCTGCTTTATATTAGGCGAAGATCCTACTTATCTGAATATTTATGAAGGTGCATGGCTTAATGACGAACCTTACGGTGTCATCCACCGGATGGCTACCAGCGGTAAAAGGAAAGGCGTATCGGAAGCCTGTCTGAACTGGTGCTTTGAACATTTTGAGAATATCCGTGTGGATACACATCGGGATAACAAAGTTATGCAGCATATTCTGGCGAAATACGGCTTTCAGCGCTGTGGCATCATCTATGTCAAGAACGGGACAGAGCGCATTGCTTATCAAAGAATACTTTAATTGTGCGCTACCTTTCTCATGCAGTCTGTTCATAGATAAGTTGTTAGTCCATATAGATCAAGCATCAGTATTATATGGAGCAAGCGTTGGTTTCCTCGGAGGAAACGCCAGTTCCCTTTAAAAGGAACGGTCGTTTCCATTAAAAGGAACGGCCGTTCCCTCACCGGGAAACGACAGTTTCCATTGCAGGAAATGATAGGAAACTATAAGTTGTTGATGTGTACTGGTTTTAGTTGACAACTTCGTTTGTTATAACTGAA
>NZ_QTLF01000051.1:0-20633 GCF_003434395.1 Bacteroides sp. AM23-12 | reverse complement strand
ATCGCATCACAGGACCCCGACAAGTGGTGGTGTCGCTACCCCGGACTGCCGTTCAGCACCGAAGGGATGCAACGGACGGCCGCCAGACGTGCTTCCTACCAAAAGTTTATCCGTGACTACCTCCGTTGCGGCGCTACCGTCGACGACAACATCGGCAAACTCCTAAACGCTCTGGACGAAATGAATATCGCCGACAATACCATCGTCATCTACGTCTCCGACCAAGGCTATTTCCTAGGCGAACACGGCTTCTTCGACAAACGGATGTTTTATGAAGAATCGGCTCGTATGCCTTTCGTTATCCGTTATCCGAAGAAGGTACCCGCAGGAAAACGTCTGGACGATCTGATACTGAATGTCGATTTCGCACCGACGCTGGCAGAATTTGCCGGAGTAAAGATGGAGAATGTGCAAGGAGACAGCTTCGTCAGCAACCTGGAAGGCAACACGCCGACCGACTGGCGAAAAGAAATCTACTATCGCTACTGGACCAATCATGCTATTCGTCCCGCGCACTTCGCCATCCGGTCAGACCGTTACAAGCTGATCTTCTATTATGCCCGAAATCTAGACATGACTGATACGGAGAACTTTGACTTTACTCCGTCATGGGACTTCTATGACTTACAGAATGATCCGCACGAGAATCATAATGCATACAACGATCCGAAATATGCACCTGTCATCAAACAGATGAAGAAAGACTTATTGAGACTTCGCAAAGAAACCGGAGATACGGACGAGAAATATCCGGAAATGCAGAAACTGCTTGAAAAATACTATAATAAGTAAGTGACTGGTACGGAAACTGAACTGTCGCATTTATAACTTGAACTTAGGCAGCTGCTACAAGTGAAAAAGATAGCAGTTTTGCCCTAACGCTCTCATTATTCGCGTGTATCCCTTTATTCATCGGCATTTCAAGCATTACAGCAAGTATGGTGGCAGAGTGAGAGCAAAGGTTTGCTCTCACTCTGCCACCACGGCATATAGGTCGTTTATCCTACATTATACTTTGATTTACTGGGTATTAACATCTGACGCGTCAGCTATTAACGATTGTCATGTCAGCTATTAATAATTGAGAAATCAGGTATTAACAGCTGAGAAGTCATCCATTATTGACTGAAAAATGAAATAATACCTTTCGAACGGACAGGTCAATCAGAGCAACTTATGCGGTCAAGTGAGTTGAATCGAGCTGTCATATGAACGAAATCGACAGTTGTTCCAAGAAGTTTCATTACTTGAAACAGTTTGTTTCATGCCTTGAAACACTTGGTTTCAACAGGTGGAACTAATGATGAAACTACTTGTTCTGAATATATCATGTAAAGGGATGAAGAAAATGCTGCAGATGGCAGATAAAAATGTATTAATGTATTAAAGAACGCCATTCAGGAGTCCGTGAAACTTCAAAGTTGTGCAAACAAAACCAATAAAGACAATCATATCCCCGTTTCTGCTAAAACATAATGGAAGAAAGAATTTTATTTTCACAAAAAACGACTATCTTTGTCCCTGTAGACAACGATTCACGGATAAAACCCATGTCAAAAGACTCACTTTGTGCTCAACATACAGATTGCTCAGGATGCCCCAAAGCGATGGAAAGTACTCTTATTCACAGAAATCTGCTCAGAGGGCAGCATATTCCGAAGGATAAGTGCACGCAAAACTGCATGCTCTTTATGATCGAGGGCGAATTGCTGATCAACAGTGACGAACATCCCGGAACGACACTACACGAGAAACAGTTTATCCTGCAAGCCATCGGCTCAAAATACGAGATACTGGCACTGACGGACGTATCATACATCCTTTTCTGGTTCAACGAACTGCCGTTGCTATGCGAAAACCGCTACCGTGAAATCATCGACCAGGCAGAAGGCCCGCTGACCTACACCCCAATGGTGATGAACCCGCGCCTGTTCTATCTCATCAACGACGTAGCCGCATACCTTGACGAATCGACACCCGCCTGCGGCAAATATATCGACCTGAAATGTCAGGAGATGGTGTATATGATCACCAATTACTATCCCCTGCCCCAGTTGAGGGCTTTCTTCTACCCGATCAGCACCTATACGGAAAGTTTCCAATACTTTGTCATGCAGAATTACAGCAAAGCGAAGAACGTCGAAGAATTCGCACATCTGGGAGGCTATAACACCACCACCTTCCGCCGTCTCTTCCGAAACTTATACGGCGTGCCCGTCTACGAATGGATGCTGGAGAAAAAACGGGAAGGCATCCTCGAAGACCTACAGCACTCTAATATGCGGATTACAGAGATTTGCAACCGGTATGGTTTCGACTCGCTGTCCCACCTTGCACACTTCTGCAAAGACTCCTTCGGAGACACCCCGCGCGCCTTGCGCAAGAAAGCGGCCAATGGCGAAAAAATCGGAAAGATCACCGATTAAGGAATTATTTCTTTAATTCTTTGGTCAATCAATCTATTTCCCCTATTTTTGCAGTCTGTAAGAGGTGTAAAACGTCGAAATTTTAGTTCTAACAATTAAATAATTTAAATTCAATCATTTATGTGGTTAAGTAATTCATCTGTAGGAAGGAAAGTGGTGATGAGCGTTACCGGTATCGCCCTTGTCCTGTTTCTAACATTTCACATGGCGATGAACTTAGTTGCAATCATCTCGGCTGATGGTTACAACATGATTTGTGAGTTTTTGGGAGCAAACTGGTATGCGCTGGTAGCTACCGCAGCACTGGCTGCTCTTTTCATTATTCACATCATCTACGCGTTCTGGCTGACAATGCAGAATCGCACAGCGCGCGGTAGCGAACGCTATGCAGTGGTCGACAAACCGAAAACTGTAGAGTGGGCTTCTCAAAACATGTTGGTGTTAGGCATTATCGTTATCGTAGGCCTCGGTTTGCACCTCTTCAACTTCTGGGCAAAAATGCAGTTGCCGGAACTGATGCACAACCTGGACATGCACGCTGATACACTGACGCTGGCTTATGCGGCAAACGGTGCATATCACATCCAGCAGACATTCTCTTGTCCGGTTTATGTAGTGCTCTACCTCATTTGGCTGTTTGCTTTGTGGTTCCACCTGACTCACGGTTTCTGGAGCTCCATGCAATCACTGGGATGGAACAACAAGGTATGGATCAATCGTTGGAAATGTATTTCTAACATCTATTCTACGATTGTAGTACTCGGTTTCGCACTCGTAGTAGTGGTATTCTTCGTGAAATCACTCCTTTGTGGCGGTGCTTGCTAAATAGTAAATTGTAAATGATTAAATTGTAAATAATATTATGATCAAGATAGATTCAAAAATTCCAGAAGGCCCGGTGGCTGAGAAATGGACCAACTATAAAGCTCACCAGAAATTGGTGAACCCCGCTAATAAACGCCGTTTGGATATCATCGTTGTGGGTACGGGTCTGGCAGGTGCTTCTGCTGCTGCATCCCTCGGTGAAATGGGTTTCAGAGTATTCAACTTCTGTATTCAGGACTCTCCGCGCCGTGCACACTCTATCGCTGCACAGGGTGGTATCAATGCTGCAAAGAATTATCAGAATGATGGTGACTCCGTTTACCGTCTGTTTTACGATACAGTAAAAGGTGGTGACTATCGTGCACGTGAAGCCAACGTTTACCGTCTGGCCGAAGTATCCAACGCTATCATCGACCAATGCGTAGCCCAGGGTGTTCCTTTTGCACGCGAATACGGCGGTACACTGGACAACCGTTCTTTCGGTGGTGCACAGGTATCACGTACGTTCTACGCTAAAGGCCAGACCGGTCAGCAGCTGTTGCTGGGTGCTTACTCCGCACTAAGCCGTCAGGTAAACGTAGGTACGGTGAAGTTGTTCACCCGTTATGAAATGCAGGACGTTGTAATCATCGACGGACGTGCTCGCGGTATCATTGCCAAGAACTTAATCACCGGCGAACTGGAACGTTTCGCTGCTCACGCCGTAGTAATCGCTACCGGTGGTTACGGTAACGCTTACTTCCTGTCTACCAACGCTATGGGTTGTAACTGTACAGCTGCTATCTCTTGCTACCGCAAGGGTGCTGTATTCGCTAACCCCGCATACGTTCAGATTCACCCGACTTGTATCCCGGTACACGGTGACAAGCAGTCCAAACTGACTCTGATGTCCGAATCTCTGCGTAACGACGGTCGTATCTGGGTTCCGAAGAAGAAAGAAGACGCTATCAAATTGCAGAAAGGCGAAATCAAGGGAAGCGATATTCCTGAAGAAGACCGCGACTACTACCTGGAACGCCGTTATCCGGCATTCGGTAACCTGGTTCCGCGTGACGTTGCCAGCCGTGCAGCTAAAGAACGTTGCGACGCAGGTTTCGGTGTGAACAACACAGGTCTGGCCGTATTCCTCGATTTCTCTGAAGCTATCAACCGCCTGGGCATCGATGTAGTGCTTCAGCGTTATGGTAACCTCTTCGACATGTATGAAGAAATCACTGACGTTAATCCGGGCGAACTGGCAAAAGAAATCAGTGGTGTGAAATATTATAATCCGATGATGATTTATCCGGCTATCCACTACACAATGGGTGGTATCTGGGTAGACTACGAACTGCAGACTACCATCAAGGGTCTGTTCGCTATCGGTGAATGTAACTTCTCCGACCACGGTGCAAACCGCCTCGGTGCTTCCGCATTGATGCAAGGTCTGGCCGACGGTTACTTCGTATTGCCTTACACTATCCAGAACTATCTGGCAGATCAGATTACTGTTCCTCGTTTCTCTACCGACCTTCCGGAATTTGCCGAAGCAGAAAAGGCAGTTCAGGCTAAGATCGACAAGTTCATGAGCATCCAGGGTAAAGAATCAGTTGATTCTATCCACAAGAAACTGGGTCACATCATGTGGGAATACGTAGGTATGGGACGTACGGCAGAAGGCCTGAAGAAAGGTATCGCCGAACTGAAAGCAGTCCGCAAGGAATTCGAAACCAATCTGTTTATCCCCGGTTCTAAGGAAGGTATGAACGTTGAGCTCGACAAGGCTATCCGTCTGTATGACTTCATCACTATGGGCGAGCTCGTTGCTTACGACGCATTGAACCGTAACGAAAGTTGTGGTGGTCACTTCCGTGAAGAATACCAGACTGAAGAAGGAGAAGCAAAACGTGATGACGAAAACTTCTTCTACGTAGCTTGCTGGGAATATCAGGGTGACGATGAAAAGGCTCCTGTATTGATCAAAGAACCGCTGGTATACGAAGCTATCAAGGTTCAGACCCGTAACTACAAGAGCTAATCGGTGAAGTTAAACATTTAAAAGAATTAGACGAAAATGGATAAAAATATATCATTTACACTGAAGGTATGGCGTCAAGCAGGCCCGAAGGCTAAAGGCGCTTTTGAAACCTACCAAATGAAAGATATCCCCGGTGATACTTCCTTCCTCGAAATGCTGGATATTCTGAACGAACAGCTGATCAGCGAAAGAAAAGAACCGGTTGTATTCGACCACGACTGCCGCGAAGGTATCTGCGGTATGTGTTCTCTTTACATCAACGGACATCCGCACGGTCCTGCAACAGGTGCTACTACTTGCCAGATTTACATGCGCCGTTTCAACGATGGTGACACCATCACTGTTGAACCTTGGCGTTCGGCCGGTTTCCCTGTCATCAAGGACTTGATGGTAGACCGTACTGCTTATGACAAGATCATGCAGGCCGGTGGTTACGTAAGCGTTCGTACAGGTGCTCCGCAGGATGCCAACGCTATCCTGATCCCGAAGCCCATCGCTGACGAAGCTATGGATGCTGCTTCTTGTATCGGTTGCGGTGCTTGTGTAGCTGCTTGTAAGAATGGTTCTGCCATGTTGTTCGTTTCTGCAAAGGTCAGCCAGCTGAACTTGCTTCCGCAAGGTAAACCGGAAGCTCTGCGCCGTGCGAAAGCTATGTTGTCTAAGATGGATGAACTCGGATTCGGTAACTGTACCAACACCCGCGCTTGCGAGGCTGAATGTCCGAAGAACATCTCTATCAGCAACATCGCCCGCCTGAACCGCGACTTCATCATCGCTAAACTGAAAGACTAAGCGTGAGCTTGATTTGATTAATAGCATAAATCCCCCGTCGGCGTTGGCTGGCGGGGGATTTTCTTTTTACTCATTAGCAAAAGTATAATAAAACGACTCAGTTAAGTTCATAGTAAAGTTTGTATAAACGCAAATCGCTTCTCATAATCATCCTCAGATATAGATAAAGCAAGATAACTATCTGACATGATCCACCCATTGAGTTCTTCTTTATATTCAAAATTACTGTTACAGTAATGAATGTAACGTGCGATATTTGCTACGTCATTAAAATAAAGAATGGACTTATTGCATTTATCATGTTCTAAAGCACAGACTAAGACAACATCATCTATTTTAATTTCAATGCCTTTACTTACCTCCTCCTTATACAAGTACTCATATATACACATCTCTTTTTTAAAGAATAATTTTTGAATGTGACTGCTCGTATTATTTAATACGCTTCTACCTATATATAGTAGGTTGTCAAAGTTTGAATGCAAATTAAGTGTATCCATCTCATCATTTTTTTTATTGTTATTACTCAACTGAATATTCCATTAGCATTATTATATCTCACCATACAATCATATATGATTGCGGATATGCAAATATAAATACTTTCCTTTGAAAACAATCATATATGACAGAGATTATGCTTGATAAACAGGAAACTTTAAATGAGATAGGTACTAAAATTAGAAAATTACGGGAAAGTAAGAATCTATCTATCCAAGAATTCGCAGATAAACTTGAAATGGAGTACAACAACGTTATTCGAATAGAGAAAGGGAGAACTAATTTCACTATTGGTACTCTTGTGAAAATAGCCAATTCCCTAGAAGTAAATTTAAAGGATATAGTATAGCAATTTGAGATGCAAGGATTATACAACTCCTTAGAACGCTAACCTAAGGAGCTGTATATATGAAGCATAACTATTATCAACTGAACTTCATATATTGACTGAAATGTCTATGCAATTACATTTAAAACAATTTGCGGATAAGACATCAATACTCTTGCAAACCAAAATCAATGCCAATCAAAAGTAAACAAAAGGTTTCAACTCATTTCCTTGTTTATCCACCGGATAAAGAGCTCCTTCCTTCTCTAATTGAGCAGACATTTCCTGAATCATCTCCCTGCATTTATCCGGATGTGCGGAAGAAAGTTCATTTCTTTCTTCCGGATCGTCTTTCAGATTGTAAAGCAAGGCTTTGGGTTGTTTCGGAGTCTCGGGAAGATAATAATAAATCAGTTTCCAGTCGCCCATGCGATAGGTGGTAAAGTAGCTGCCGCGGTGTGCGTGAGGGAAGTGCATCAGGAAAGACTCGGGACGCTTCTTGTCCACCTTACCGCTCAGTTGCTTTTTCAGATCGAATCCGTCTATCACGTAGTTTTGGGGAACTTCGCATCCTGCCACAGACAGAACAGTCGGATAGATATCCATGATTGTGCCCAACTGTGTCTGCATACTTCCTACTTCAATAGGCAAGTTCTTCTGTACTTTGCTCTTCTTCTCAGGCTTTGCCCAAGCTGCGATGAAAGGAACACGCATACCACCTTCAAACTCCGTCCCCTTTTTACCTCTCAGCGGAGCGGAAGAACCATAGCCACGTTCATCTCCCAATGGAGCATCACCACCGTTATCTCCTAAAAAGAGAATCAGCGTATTTTCGGCAATTTCCAGCTTTTCGAGTTGGTCCATGATGTCGCCTAATGATTTATCCATGCCTTCTATCAATGTAGCAAAAGCTCTTGCCTGCTCGTTCTTATCCGGGTCGGTGTAGCGTGACAAGAAACGTTTGTCTGCCTGGAAAGGTGAATGAACTGCGTAATGGGCCATATTCAGATAGAAAGGTCGTTTTTCTTCTACGGCTTTGGTGATCTCCCGATTCGCTTCTATAGTCAGCGCTTCACTCAGGAAGGTATCTGTACCGTGATATTTCTCCAGGTCAGGAACTGCTCTAATCTTCTGTCCCTTGATATGCCCGTATCCCCATTCGCCATAATAGCTGCCGGGATGTCCAATGCCGGAACCTGCGATATTTACATCAAAGCCGATATTCAGCGGATTCTCTCCTTCGCTTCCCATACAGCCGAAATGTGCTTTTCCTACATGAATGGTTTTATATCCGGCTTGTTGCAGGACTCTCGGCATGGTAGGCATATCTTTTCTGAGACCTTTCCAGTTCCATTGGGGCGGTCCGAAAGGATTCCGATTGTTGCTCTCAGCATTAATCCAGTTAGTGACTCCATGCCTGGTCGCATTCTGTCCGGTCATGATGGAAGCTCTGGAAGGGGAACTCACGCTCTGTGTGTAAAAAGTAGAAAAACAAATACCCTGTTTAGCCAGTCTCTCCATATTCGGAGTATGATACCAATCATTCAGCGGATGACGCACCGGCTGACCGCTCTCATCTGCCAAAAAGGGGACCGAAGTATCCATAAGTCCCATGTCATCTACAAGGAAGACAATAATATTCGGGCGTTCCTGAGCCACCCCGCAAACGGAAGATGCCAAACCACCCAATACACAAAATTCCTTAAAAGCTCGTTTTGTTCTCATTACATAGTATTTATGATTTATATCCTATTGTACGTGCCATAATAGATTTCAAACTCAGACTCTCTTCTGATTACACAAAAGAGTATTAGAAAAATATCCTATTATCTTTCATTCAGCATAATCTATCATGTTACTATTCTGCTTTGAAACCTGATTTTAATTCGTTGAAATAAAAAATTTAATTTCCGTATCCACCTTATCATGGCTTTATTTGAAGTGATCTGACTTTATAATAAAGATGTATTAGACTGGTTTTAAAGGAAACAGCTAGCAATATACAACAAATGTACTACACCCACAAAGAAAAAAATAGTTTTTGACTTTCTCTCTGAAAAATTATCAGACGTTCTTCTTGCTTGTTCTAAGCATACGTGGAGAAGCTCCAAAGAACTTCTTACAGAAATTGGAGAAGTGAGGCAGAGACTCAAAACCGTATTTATAGCATATTTCGGAGATACTGTACTCAGAGTTATTCAAGTCATCCAAAATACCTTCCTTACGTCGCGCCTGCATCCATTCGTATACCGGTTCGTGGAATACATTATTGAAGATACGCCGCAAGGTGCTGACGGTATAACCTCCCAGTTGAGCCAGTTCTTCTACCGTTTTTACTTTCTTATAGTTCTGAAGGATGAAGTATTCAAAAGTGGTGGTGTATTTCGAGAGTGGATGCACCAAACTAGCCAAGTCATAATCCGAATAATAGTAGCTTAGCACAAACGCCAGTTCTTTGCGCTTTAAAGACAGCAGATCCCGGCAGACTTTACTTTCACTCAAATAGGATTTGGAACCATCCAAAAAGTATTTCAATTCAGGAATTATCTTTAAAGGAGAATAGATAAGCGGAGAAGGTACATCCTTCATGATATGATTGAAACGGAAGTCACAGAATAGTTCCGGCTGAATAAAACGATAATAGATACATTCGCACTCGGTCATCGCAAGCATCTCGTATTTTGAACCAATAGCCTGAAGAATAAATTCACCTGCTTTCAACATCGTACCTGCATACTCCTGGCTATTAACCAAGAGCTCTCCTTTTATCAAAAAAAGGATGAAATTATCTTCACACTTCCGGGCTGGTTGATGGTACCCCCTTGTATGAGTAATGTGAATAATAGCATTGTCTACGGCTTTCGGACAGTTCTGACAATCCCAAGTACCCTGACAGATTGATGACATATATTTGTGTTGGCGTTTGATTTGTTCCTGTTTGCAACAAAAATATATGAAATCTTTTAGATGGCAATAGAAAAGGGAAGAAAAGTGAAAAAAGGTTGCGTATATATAGCTATAAGATAAAGAACTGTATAAATCCAGATGATTTATACAGTTCAAAACTAAAAGAATCTCTTATACTCTATAATTATTTTGCACTTTCAGGAGTTTCTGTTGCATTATTCCATCCATTAACCTTTGTATCGATCTGAACTTTTGCTGCACCAGCTGGTAATGTTAAAATATACAATACATTTTTACCAACTTCCCATTCAGCGTTAGCAGGTAGAGTCACCGTTTTAGTTCCTTTATATACTTCCATCTCACCTTGCTTAGTAGAGTACGATATTGATATAATTTTTCCATTTACTTTTTGAGGAAGTAGCATCCAAGAAGCATCAGCATCAGCTAATGAATAGTACTCCTTTCCTGCCACCTTCTCAGCAGATTGTTTTACATCATAAGAATAAGAATTCACTTTAGTAGTCCCTGTCAAATCCCAATTGCCATCTGATGCATCAAAGTTATATTTGGCTGTACCGCCTTGAATATCAGCAATAGAAATAGCTGTTACAGTATAAGTAAGATTTAGATCCCCTGGAATATATGCGAAATTTACGCGAGTTAAAACGTGTTTAAAATCCAAAGTCAATTTACCATCTGCACTTACACCAGCATCCGTTGAATTAACTACATTAGCAGCATGTGCTACTACCAAATCAATTTGATTTGCAGGAGTAGCATTAACTTCGAAAGAAATCGAAGGATAACCAGTAGCAGGAGCAACCGGATCAACAGTAGGAACACTATAGCTAGATTTGACCGTAGTAGGATACGCAAAAAATTGTACTTTCTTTTCCGAATCCAATGATGGCCAATAATAAGAGCCGGCATCCTCCGTGCTCCAAACTGAAGCAGCATTTGCTTTTGTATATGAAACTCCATTCATATATGCATTACCTAAAAGAGTCGTACCATCATAGGTAGCACTTGTTACATAAGAACTTACCGTAAAAGCTAAAAAATTATCAGTGGTAGTATCAGTGGCTCTTGTCGCCTTCTTCACTACTGAAGTAAAACCAATTTTTGCTTGTTGATTGGGATTCTCAAATTCTTCGTTCTGTGAGCAGCTTGTAATTGTTGCAACTGCTGCAATCGCCAATAATACCTTTTTCATAATCGTATTTTTTTAAGTTTATAATATTGTTATATTTTGCTTATGCTTTATCTCAAATTACGGGCAAAGGCACCTCCTCCTCTTCTCCCCAATCACCAACATCACCGCCAATACCACCATCACCACCAGACGAATTTTCCGGCTTATCAACCTTCACCTCATCATCATCAAGCGGTAACTCTATATCTTTAGAAGGCTCATCGTTGCCTCCCCCTTCACCACTCTCCGAATTAACAATCACATCCGTTATATCAACCTCTATCTTCTGTACCGTATTATCCACCTTCACAAATGCCAGCGTAAACTTTATAGCAAGACTTGCCCGACTCATCGCCCCTTCCGGTAGCCCAAAAGCTGTAAAACTACCCGTTACTTCGCCCGAACGTCCTTGCGCTTCAAAGTAGATAGGAGCATCGTTCATTTTCCCGCAACATCTGCCCAAACAGTAACAACCCGCCATACCTTCCACACTGCCAACGATTGAAGAAACATATTCCAGCCCTTCCACCTTGATCTTGAAAGAATAGGTCTTTACCACTAATTTCGGTTTCCAATCCAGTAGAAGCTCTTCTTCACTGTTCGCTATATGTAAATCATCGATCTGCACTACGTATAAGGGATCAGGTCCCCATACCATTTTCTCCGTTCCCGCTATTCCCAAACCATTGCAATAGCCTGTAAATGCTTCAATCGTCTCATAGGCTTCCTCTCCTCTGATCTGCACCGTTTCAGTGTCGTAGTTGTAAGCCACTACCGAATAACGCCCCGGCGGCACCTTTACTTTTCCACCTCTTACTGAAAGGTATGTATCAATCTTTCTGCCTTCCGCACTCTTCGGATAAAAAATCACCCGAACCCCTTCCGGCAACTTATCGGTAACACCGTTCCAATCTAACTTTATATCTACCCCGCTTACGGGATAATCATCCAATAGTTCGCGACGGCTACATCCGGTCAGCATCAGCAGCGAGGACAGAAGCACAAGAAGTATGTATCTTGTATCTTGCATAACGTCCTTATCTCCCTCTTTTTATCAGCCATACCAGAGAGACTTTCGCCTTGGTAGGACCTATAAAGTTATAACGTCCACTAGTTGTCCACACGATATCCCCCTCGTAAGGAGTATATTTCTTATATTCTGTTGTCAGATACCCGATGCCGAAGCTAAATTCGAGCGACAGATGGCGAGCCAGTTGCCGCGCATACCCGTAGGTCACTCCCGCAGCTCCGTAATAATCGCCCCGGTAACCGTCGCCCTTCCACTGGAAATCGTAAATTCCACCTTCAGCATAAAGCCCAACAAAATGCCCTGTCAACCGGTTGCGCTTCTGACGATTGCCCAACCAGCAACGTCCTTCCACTCCTCCCGAAAGAAGCTGATAACAGAAATCATGTTTACTGTTCAGCCACCACGGACATTTGTATTCAGCATTTAAAGACCACCTTTTGCCTACCGGAATCTCTACTTCCAGATTTGGCGCCAACGCCAAATCGTACAACAGATTATTCTTCACTGCAAGCACCGTTTTACTTTCAACCGGCCCTTCTGCCTCCGACACTACCACCTCATAAGCCATACTCTCTTTACTTTCTCCCTCCGGCTTATCAGGTTGATCGCTCGGAAGCGCCTCTTCCTGCTTTGAAACAAACAATCCGGAGACAGAAGATACCGGTTCAAAAATATTCTTTTCCATTTCCGGAACTTTGCGGACAACCGTAATCTCAGCGCGTCTCAACTTAGGTAACACGTTGCGGACAATATATCGGTAAGCCATTCCCTGATTCAACTTCTGCAACAGTTCTTTTCGCTTCACGATGTTATCCCGATGATAATCTATCAACATCAAGACTTCTTCCCGGTCCGGCAAGTCTGAATCCGACGCCACCAACTTACGAAGTTCAGACCAATCTTCTCCTTCCGAAGTAAGTTTAATATTTTCGGCATCAACATACGGATAACGTTGCCTTAAGAACTCTCTCATCGAATTGTTTCTTCGGACAGATAATGCGGCATTGTAGACCGAATCTCCGTCAGGCGATACAAAAGTGACCACATTGAGCGCAGTGATATATCTTGAATTTATTCTTTCTTCAAGCAAAGAATCTAAAACATTAATTTCCTTGTTATTAGTCTTATAACGGAAATCAACATCTATTTCTTCCTGATCGAAATATATCACCACCCGCCTGATAGTGTCACTCGCAACCGTGAGAACCGGAACCACTGCATACACACTTTCTGATAAAGCAAGAAATGCCATGAGAATAACGCATGTATAGATTCCGTGTTTCATAATTGTTCGTTTCTGTGAACAAATATAGAAGTTATAATATAAACTAAATCATACTAGCAGAACAAAAAACAGGACATGGAAGGTTCTGTGAAACGATTGGAACGAATTTGCAAGTTTAGAAGCAAATAAGGAGGAAACAATAGATACACCAAGGCATTATATAAAGAAAAAATGCACAGAAAATCGAGTATAACCGATTATCTGTGCATTTGCAACTTTTCAATAAGCCTTTCCCACGCTGTCTGCTACCTAAAAAGAAAGTACAGAAGATTTATACAGTCGGGTCCGGCGCTTCTTCATCACCCTTTCCTCCGTCTCCACCGGGATTAGGTTTTACGCTACCGCTGCCATTGTTACTACTTCCGTCCGTATAGTCCGTATCCAACTCCGCACGACGGGTAATACTCATATCATCCAACGTGGTCTTGAATATTTTTCCAGGATAGAAAAGGATCTTTCTTTGGACGATTGACTTAGATGATACTTCCTTCTCGTCATCCGCACTCTTAGCGCGAATGGTAGGGCTGAAGATGCCGAACTCACCCATCTGAACACTCTTTCCGTCGTCAATGTCCTCCGCCATCATATCGACAAGACCGCTGACGACCAGATCCACAACTTTGCGGTGAACTCCACAAAGACGGCTCACCTTGCCACACATCTTGGAAAAACTTACTCTGCCGGAACGAACCGACTTTGCTACATACTTTTCGTTTTTGTCCTTGTCAAAACCGAACACTCTTTTTGTTACTACATACTCTAAAGCCATAATTGTTAAAGTTTAAATGGTTAAAAAAATAAAGGTTATCTGTTTGCCATTCCGTTTTGTCTGAATGACTCTGCAAAGATATAACAGGGCGCAAACCGTCCAGTCCCCTTTAGTCCCCCTTGTGTCTCCTTTCAATGGCTTTAAAGCAGTAAATATCCTAAAGTAATTCGCTTATTTTCAATCGACTATACAGATGAATATTTTTTTTCCAAAGTGCGTTCATTGCTGTTTCTCCAAATAGAGTCTGTCGGTTTCCAGTCTCCATATACCGACATACCCCCGCCCGCAATCAGTAGAGAAGGAGCGCTTCGAAATACAATTCTTTACCTGCTTACTCAGAGTCTCACTATCTCCCAATGGTCAAGTAAACATTTCCAATGTATCTTTACCTATGACGAGATATTCCCCTCTTTGATCTGTTGCCTTAACCTGTATGCAGATGCCAACATACAAAAAGATAATAAATAGAAAAGTGTGCTTTCTCATAGCTTTATAATTTTAGAAAACCGAATATACATATATATAATAGAGCAATAATACTCATTTCGGTATTTATCATATGCGAATAAACGAATTATTCTGTTTGCTCAAATAGAATTACGTACAAATTAGCTGCATTATAGTATAACCAACGAAAAAGCAACATGATACTTTGTCATACAAAACGGTCTATGAGAGAAAGGTAAAAATAGTCATGCAAATTTACCAATATACTAATCCAATGAATACGATACTGCCTTCTCCCGATTTACCCACAATGAAAAACATAGACACTGTATACTAAAACCGTATTTGAGTTTCTAATAAATTCTTTCATCGTTTATTAGAAACGGTTCCCAAGTTTATTAAAAACACCGATACGCCTTTCAAATCTCTTTTTCTTGAATTTATGCAACAAAAAAGGCTGCAAACTTTTACGGAGTTTGCAGCCTTTTGCTCATTGCCGGGCTACTTATGCCCTAATCCTCATAAGGATCTCCTAGATGTTTTGTTATAATCTTATACTGTTTTGATGTCAAAAACCGATGATTGTACGGCAAGTAACCTGTCGGTATAAGTTCTTTGACCAACGGGTTACAACCTTTAATCCATCGGCTGAGACAATGCACCGCATTTTTACTCGTTGTACATCCGGGGAAGTACATCGCAGCCAGTGCAGCAAAAGATAAGATTCCTCTCATTCGTTTCTAAGTTTTGATTTGAGTTTTATTGTTGTTATTACGACTACAAATATACAACATAAAAAAGCCTTTGTCAAGTCCTCAAGACCTTCGAGCGTTAATAACAAATTAAAGAACTGGAGTACTGGCACATAAGCAAGGATTGCATCGTCAATGACTAACAAGTTTGTTACTAACAACTTTGTTAGTAACAAACTTGTTAGTTAATAAAAAGGCTGAGATTCCTCAATTCAGACCCATTGTGTGCGATAACAGTGAAAATCCGTGAAAGAAATCAAAAGAGACGCAAATACAAGAATATTATTTGGAAGGAATAGCAAGAAGACTTACATTTGTCATGTGATTTTTTTCATAGTATTAGATTTAAGGTTAACAAAGGTTGGAGCAAGGCGTTGCTCCTTTTTTTATGCCCCAACCTTTCTTTATTTTACCTCAGAGATTTATTACTGTCATTCCAGTACTGTCATTGACTATTTTTTCGGCTTTCCACAGATATCAACCTTGCATTGGTAAGGCGCCAAGTCCACCATTATGTTATTCGCAGCATTTTCCATAGAACGGCTGTCAAGACTATACACCTGCTCCAAAGACAGGTCTTCCACCGTTTTTGAATTTAATTCTATAGTACGTGGAGTATCCGCCCGGTTAAAACAAGCTACCGCTTTGCGACCGTCAGCCAACGGCTTTACCCAAATATCATAATGATCTGCACGGATGCTGCGCTCCGCCTGCTTGCCCAACACATCCTGGTTGATAGCAATCAGGTCCCTATCCAACAGAACCTGCAATGTACTGTCATTCATACTTCGCACGTCATTTCCGCAAAGTAATGGAGAAGCCATCATACACCATAATGCAAAATGAGACTTATACTGTTCGTGGGTGCAACCTTCCGATTCATATCCGATACTCATACTCTTACCACCGATACCAACTACCAGCATATCCGGATCATTCCAACCGGAAGGACCGCCATATTCACTCAAAGGAGCATTGATTTCAAGAATATTCAGGATACCACGAAGCCCGCCCAACTTGTTGGCTTCCCGGTTCCAGACATCGCCTATATCTCCCGAAACGCGCCACAAATGTCCGCCTACCTGCTTTGCCCATTTCCAAGGTTCGCGCTGTCCCCACTCACAAATGGAGAACACGATGGAACGTCCCGTAGCACGCAACGCCTTTCCCATCTTTGCATAGCGCTCCATAGCCTCCACCCGGTCGACAGGAGCATTGCAATAATCATACTTCAACAAATCGACACCCCACGAAGCGAAATCTTTCGCATCCACTTCTTCGTAGCCGTAACTGCCGCATACACCGCCACAAGTCTTATCGGCTGCATCCGAATAAATTCCGAGTTTGAAACCGCGCTCGTGCAGATAATCTGCCACATACTTTATTCCACGCGGGAACTTATCTTTATTAATCTGCAAATGTCCGTCAGCTCCCCGTTCGGGCAACTGCCAGAAGTCGTCGATGTTAATATAGGAATAGCCTAAATCCCGCATTCCGTTGGCTACCAGCGCATCCGCAGTTTGCAAAACCAACTCTTCGGTGAGATGTCGCCCGAAAGTATTCCAACTGTTCCAACCCATGGGAGGAGTCAGCAACAGGTCATCACCAATGCGGATCACGAGCTTTTCCGTACTGGTCCCCAATGCGTTCTTAGCTTTAAGAGTGACGGTATATTCACCTTTAGAAGCTACTGATCCTGTGATAATCCCTGTTTTCGAATCCAGTTTCAATCCTTTCGGAAGTTTCTCCGCACTCCATTCCATCGGCCGCTGACCGGTAGTAGGAATATAAAAGAGGAAAGGACTGGCAGGATAATTGCCAATCGCCCGGGGAGAGTTAATACATGGTTTTCCTTCAAAAACCTTTTGAGAAGCATCCGGCAAAGAGATATTTCCGGCAACAGATACGCTTGCTACAAAAAGAGCAAGAATAGACAAAATTACGATACAACGTGTTTGATTCATAGTTGTTTGTTTTTTATTACGCCACTAAGATAAGGGAAAAAAAGCAGGATGAATGGTGATAAACATTTTTTTTATACCTTTGCCGCCCGCAAACTAAAAAAAGAAATATGATATTCCACAGAATCTTTCGTTTCACCTATTTTCTTATTTTCTGTATATGGGGAGTGCAAAGCTGCACCAAAGACGACTTAATAGAAACGCCGGCAGACACAGACAGCGAAACAACAGAGAACCCGTATGGAATAATCCGGATAGCAGAGAAAGACCTGACTCCGGATGTTTTCAAATTAATGCTTCAGGATGATGAGCCTGCCACGATTCTATTCAATAACACCCAGCGGGGATTCAGAGTAAACCAGCCCCTGCAAGTCAGCATCACCGAGCAGCAAGAGTTATTTATCCGTTTCTATTCGCCCCGTCCTGTCAAGGAGGTGACTGTGTGGGCAACCATCAGCGGATATGAAGAAGCATTCCAACTGGCAAAGTTCGATGTGCTCCCAGCTTTCACTGAATTTCATAAGGAACTGCCGATGCTGACGCAAAGCAAGCGTTACATCACCCGTTCAGGAAAAGAAATCCAGATTATGGCAAATCCACACCTGTCCGCAGCCGACTTCAAACTGGAAATAGAATGTAATGACAAATACTATCAAAAACTGCTTTCCACCAAGTCCAAATACAACGTACGTTTCTCCGCCTATAGTCAGACCGGTTCATGGGCCTATCCACTTTATCCGGCTCACGCCCGGGAAGCGGTAGCAATGATGCTGAACTACGGCTATATGTTCTCGTCAAAGGAATTTGCCGAAGAACTGGAAAAATACAGAGGCAAACTGCATAGTGACGCCAACAAAACTGTTATTGACATCGATATGCTCCTCAAAAAAGTAATCAACCACTCCGGCTTCGTTATCGGGAAAGTGACAACCGTAGACGGACTGGGAGGCGGAGAAACTTATGGACTCAACGAATGGTGCTTTCTGGAACACTACGCAGACGACGGAGCGCACACCAGCGCCACGTTTCACGAGTTGGGTCATTGCCTCGGCTACGGGCACAGCGGAAACATGACTTACGAACAAACGGGAACCGGATGGATTACCCTCTGCGCCACCGTATACAACAAACTATGCATCGAAAAGAAACTTCCGGTGTACTCACGAAGATTCATGCACACCCGCCGCTATGGCAAACTTTATGGCAGCTCAAAATACAACGCTTCCCGATACATCATCGAAGACCCTGAACTGGATGCAATCGACGGTGGACTATCACCGATATTGAAAGAAGAGGATGAGGATACTGCGCAAGGAACACCACTCTCCTGCATCATCACCTACAAAGATATTCCCCAAGCCACGGAATCGACTTTTGCGCCCAAGGATGTCTGTGTATATGGCAACCGAATCTACATCGTGAACAATGCCAGCGGAAATTTCAGTCTGGAGATTCTGGAAGAGCAGAACGGCAAACTGACGCACATAAAAAGCCTGAAAGAGTGGACGGAAGGAGGGGCAACAAAGGGATTTGTCGCAACACCGAACGGCGTGACCGTAGCCCACGGTAAGATTTACGTTACAAACGAACAAAGCCGGACTGATATTTTTGATGAAAAGACTTTTGAACTGGTGGCAACCATCGGCACAGGCTCTTGGGGAGAAGGAAGCAACCAAACGGTTCATGCTTTCGATGTACTGGTACACCGGGGATGCGTGTTTATCCGAGATAAGAAACGGGTATGTGTATTTATCGAAGACGATATTGTCCCCGGAAAAAGCTTCAAAAATGTGCCCAATTATTGCCGGACATCGAATATGGGAGAGGCAATGGGTACTTACGGGCAGACAATCGGCAACGACGGGTTACTTTATACCACCCACCAGGGAAATAAGAAGATTTATGTATTCGACCTTCAGGCAATGCGCGAACAGGTGGAATGGAAAGCCCAACGGGTCATTAATCTGACCTCTTATTCGCCGTACGACATTGCATTTATCGGCAAACGAATGTTCGTCTCCTTTGCTACAGGCAAGAATCAGCCTATCGCCCTGGCCGAAGTCAATCCGGAGACAGGGACTGTGATTAAGGATTACACAACTGTCGAAGGACACACCTTCAGTAACGTGGAAAAGATGTCAATGGCACGGCAGACATTGTTCATAGTAGACCGGAATGCACATACAGTAACGGGAATCCCTGTAGAAAAGTTGAATTAAAAAAGAAGAAGACATGAGAAAAGAAAAATTATATACCGGATGTCTGTTACTAATGGCATTAATCACAGGTAGTTGCTCGGAAGAAGAAAACCCGGAAGTCCGCCCGGCTACAAAACCCGCAGAGCCATATACAAGCTATTATTACTATTCATACGAAGCGGCACGACAGTTATCCGCCACAGACTTCGCCTTGGCTGAAGGTCAATTCACCCCGGACCTACTTACATAAAAGGAGATACTCTTTTTGTAGCCAATATTCAAAGCGGAGCTTTTAGTCTGGAACTTTATGACCGGAACAAGAACCGACATCTGGCTTCGCTCAAAAGCTGGAAATATAAAGAGGCAGAACAGAAGTTTCCGGATAAGATTGAAGCGATCGGAATATCCGGTAACCGGCTGTACCTTGCAAACATAAGTTCCCGAATAGATGTATTCGATGTACGGACGCTGGAGTTCATCACACGCATCGGCACAGGTAACTGGGGAGACGGAATCAATCAGATGGTACACTCTCACGCTATGGCTATCACACCGGACGGAAATATCATGATTCGTACCAAAAAGAATCTGTTAGTCTACCGGGAAGCTGACGTAACTTTGGAGAATTATCAGAAAGTTCCTTTCTATTGCCGCAGTAAAGGAGATGGAATGGATGTGAATAACGGTTTCCATTCTCATCAGATGGTGCAGGATTCCACCGGTATCGTTTATCTTGCTGATTTCGGGCAATACGGCAATCAGAAAATTCAAGCCATCGACACCACACTGATAGAAAAAGGAGATCAGAAGATACTGATTGACACAGAAAAAACGCTCCCTCTGAGCTTCAATCCCTGCGGCATCGCGTTGCATGAAAATCGAATGATTCTATCTGCCCAAAACGGGTCTCTATTTATCTATGACCGAACCAAAGGGAACTGGGAAAACAGTTTTAAGTCCGTCAAAGGATATACTTTTAAGAAACCCGAGAAGCTGCTGGTAGACCAAAACACTCTTTGGGTCTCGGATGTAAACGCCCAAAAGCTGGTAGAAGTAAAAATCTATAAGAATGAAATACGGGAATATTAATTAAAAATCCATCCTCGCCACAAAGATAGTTGTAGCGAGGATGATTTCGTTAAAAGGGGAGTTTTGGCACATTTACATTTGCAGTATTAAATATCACAACAAAATATAAGTGTA
>NZ_QTLF01000050.1:0-20693 GCF_003434395.1 Bacteroides sp. AM23-12 | reverse complement strand
CGGCAGGGAGAAGTATTGCTGCCACTCAAAGGTGGGAAATGGAAAGGATGTTTCCATGTACCAAGAGGATTGTACCAATGCTGGAAAGTACTGGAAAATTTATAAACCCTTATTTAAATAGAACGATATGGACGGACGACGTAATTTTCTAAAAACCGCATTTGCCACATGTTCATTGCTAGCAGGCAGCAAACTTCTGACGGCATGCACTCCCATCAAAAGGGCAGCATCTGAAGAAGAAGAAACATTTGAGACATTTGCCACTCCCAATGCCTTGAAAGGGATGCCTATCAAAGCTACTTTTCTGGACGAAATCAGTTGGGATATTCCGCACCAGAATTGGGGTACAAAAGAATGGGATAAGGATTTTAAAGCTATGAAAAAGATGGGAATCAATACCGTAGTGTTGATTCGTGCCGGTCTTGGTAAATGGATTGCTTCTCCTTTTCAATGCCTGTTGGGAAAAGAAGATGTGTATTATCCGCCTGTAGACTTGGTCGAGATGTTTCTGACACTGGCCGATAAATACGACATGGCTTTCTATTTTGGTATGTACGATTCCGGGAAGTACTGGCAGGAAGGATTATTTCAGAAAGAAATAGATTTGAACATGGCTCTGATTGATGAAGTATGGAAGAAATATGGTCATCATAAATCTTTTCAGGGATGGTATTTATCTCAGGAAATCAGCCGCCGGACGAAAAACATGTCTAAGATTTATGCGGAAGTCGGAAAGCACGCCAAGAGTGTCTCTGGCAATCTGACGACTTTAGTTTCTCCATACATACATGGAGTAAAGACAGACCAGGTAATGGCGGGTGACAAAGCCTTGTCAGTGAAAGAACACGAAGAAGAATGGGACGAAATATTGGATAATGTAAAGGGAGCAGTCGATATCATGGCATTTCAGGATGGTCAGGTAGACTATCATGAATTATATGATTATCTGGTTATTAACAAAAAACTGGCTGATAAATACAATATGAAATGCTGGACCAATATCGAATCTTTTGACCGGGACATGCCTATTCGTTTCCTACCCATTAAATGGGAAAAGCTATTGTTGAAACTGGACGCTGCGCGAAGAGCGGGAATGGAAAATGCAATCACGTTTGAGTTTTCTCATTTCATGAGCCCTAATTCGGCTTATCTGCAAGCCGGACACTTATACGAACGATATTGTGAACACTTTATTCTATAAACCTATCTAATATTGTAATGCAATGAAAAAAAGAATCAAATGGAATCCGAGGTTTATTACCTCATTATTTATTGCGTTCATGTGCACACTCAACTGTATGGCACAAAACGTAATAAAGGGATCAGTCAATGATGGTAGTGGCGAACCATTACCTGGAGTATCTGTAGCTGTAAAAGGTACAACCAGCGGTACTATCACAGACTTGGATGGAAAGTTCAGTATCAATGCCCGAAATAATGATGTATTGATATTCTCTTATGTTGGCATGAATACACAGGACATCAAGGTAAACAACCAGCGTTTCATCTCAGTAACTATGAAAGACGACGTTGCTTCACTGGATGAAGTAGTTGTTGTGGGATACGGTACTCAAAAACGTGGAAGCATCACTGCAGCAATTTCTACCGTATCGGACAAAGAATTGCTGAAAGCTCCGACGATGAGTATCAGTAACGTAGTTGGCGCACGTATTGCCGGAGTGGCAGCCGTTCAGTCCAGTGGTCAGCCGGGGTCTGACAATGCAACATTGACCATGCGCGGACAAACGGGTATAGTATACGTAATCGATGGAATCCGCCGTACATCAGCCGACTTCAACGGACTGGACCCTAACGAAATAGAATCGGTATCTATTCTGAAAGACGCTTCGGCTGTAGCCGTTTACGGTTTGGATGCCAATGGTGTTTTCATCGTTACCACGAAACAGGGTAAGGCAGAAAAAATGTCTATTACTTATACAGGTTCTGTCGGTTTCAGCCAAAATGCGGAACAACAGGAATGGCTGGATGGACCCGGTTATGCTTATTGGTATAATAAAGCACGCGAACTGCAAGGAGACTCTCAGGTATTTACAGCAGAGATGGTGCAGAAGATGAAAGACGGAGTTGATGGTTGGGGAAACACAAACTGGTATGATAAAGTATATGGTACCGGTACCCGTACGCACCATAACATTTCAGCAACCGGAGGTAGTGACAGAGTGCGTTTCTTTGCATCTATCGGTTATCTGAATGAAGATGGTAACATAGATAACTATGGTTACAACCGTTTGAATCTTCGTTCCAATATTGATGCAAAGTTAACCAAGAGCCTCACTTTCACCTTAGGAGTATCCGGTCGTATTGAAAAAAGAGATTCGCCGCGCTATTCAGCCAATCCGGATGACTGGCATAATGTGCCGCAACAAGTGATTCGTGCCCTGCCTTATGTGCCTGACACTTACGAATATGAAGGAAAAACATATAATGTATCCACTCCGACGGCTTCCTCTCCGGTGGCTCCGCTGGCATCTATCAATGAATCCGGATACAGCAAATCCAACTATTCCTATATCCAGTCCAATTTCAGCCTGAAATATGATGCACCCTGGTTGAAAGGATTAAGCTTTAAATTTCAAGGGGCTTATGACCTGACATATAACTTCAGTAAGATTCTCAGCAATCCTTATGAAGTAATGATCATGAATCTTCCGACTATTGAGAGCACTTCATTAACTTACTATAAAGGAACCGACGCGTCGGGCAATTCAATCAGTCTGAGTGAATCTGCTTCCCGGGGATATACATTTACCACACAGTCAAGTGTGACGTATGACAATAAGTTCGGGAAACATACTGTAGGAGCTATGTTCCTGGCAGAAACCCGTGAAAACAAAAGTAATGCATTAAGTGCCACTGGTTATGGGCTGGACTTTATCCAATTGGATGAACTCAATCAGATCACGAATAAGACAGGAAACGGAGCAGAAAAATTCCCATCTATCGGAGGATATAGCGGACATACCAGAGTAGCAGGTTTCGTAGGTCGTGTGAACTATAATTATGATGATAAGTATTATTTGGAAGCTTCTCTTCGTCACGATGGTAGTTATCTGTTTGGAGGTATGAATAAACGTTGGGTAACATTGCCCGGTGTTTCTGCAGGTTGGAGACTCAACAATGAAAGTTGGTTCAATGCTCCCTGGGTCAATAATCTGAAACTGAGAGCCGGTATTGGTAAAACAGCCACCAGCGGCGTAAGTGCCTTCCAATGGAGAAATACAATGGGAATCAGCAAAAATGCAGTTGTTATTGGCGGCAGCAGTCAGACCATGATGTATGCTTCCGTATTAGGTAATCCCAACTTGTCATGGGCACAGTGCCTGAACTATAATGTCGGTGTCGACGCAACGATGTGGAATGGTTTGTTAGGAGTTGAATTTGACGTATTCTATAAATACGAGTATGATAAACTGGCCACTGTGACCGGAGCATACGCACCTTCAAGAGGTGGATATTATTTCAGTTCTGCCAATGTGAACAAGACTGATTATAAAGGTTTCGACGTTACTTTGACTCATTATAACCATATCAACAAGTTTAATTATGGTGCCAAGTTGATCTGGTCATATGCATACGGTCGTTGGCTGAAGTATGTAGGCGACTCCGACAATGCTCCTGAATATCAGCGTTTGACAGGAAAGCAAATCGGTTCTAAATATGGTTTTATCGCAAATGGTCTGTTTCAGAGCGAGGAAGAGATAGCAAATTCAGCAACAGTTAAAGGCTATAAGGCATTGCCGGGATACATTAAGTATGTAGACAGAAATGGTGATGGTATTATTACAGCAGCACAAGACCAAGGCTATGTAGGCAAAAGTGCTACTCCGAAGCATACCGGTTCTTTGAATTTATTCGGTAATTGGAAAGGATTTGACTTTGACTTATTATTCTCTTGGGGATTGGGCAATGTAGTTGCACTGACAGGTCAATATACAGCCAGTGGTTCTGAAGGTACACAGGATAATACCTCATTTACGAAGCCTTTCTATCATGGTGGAAACTCACCGACTTTCCTGGTAGAGAACTCATGGACACCTGAGCACACTAACGCGGAATTTCCACGTCTGGAAATCACAGGTCCGAGTAACAACAATGGGTACTCTTCAACTTTCTGGTACAGGAATGGTAACTATATGCGTTTGAAGACTGCACAGATAGGTTACAACTTCCCCAAAAAGTGGTTGAATCCGGCAGGTATAGAAGGACTAAGACTTTATGTAGAAGGATACAACCTATTGACCTTCAGCGGACTTACCAAATACAACATCGACCCGGAATCACCGGCGGTAAACAATGGCTATTATCCGCAGCAGAGAACATATACGCTAGGTGTAAAACTAACATTCTAAAAAACGAAATCACATGAAAAGAATATTATTAAATATATCATTAGCACTGGCACTAGGCTTTAGTATAAGTTCGTGCAATGACTGGCTGGACGGTGTGGAGCAAACCTCGACCGTTAGTGATGAAATTGTTTGGCAAGATGAAGCATACGTGGATAAATACGTTAATGCATTCTATACATATCTTCATAAATACGGACAATTTGGGGAGGCTCAGTTCTCAGGAAGTTTGACAGAGAGTTTGACTGAGACATTCAAATACGGTTCAGTAGCTTTGGGAGACAGAGCCGGACATCCGAACAATTACGTTACCAATCCGGATGTTATCAGTCCGGACGGATGCCGTTACAACATCTGGGATAAGGATTTGGCTTACGGTAATATCCGTCAGATGAATCAGTTTTTGGTTATGCAGAAGAAGTACTCTACATTCCCGGATGATAAGAATCTGAAATGGGAAGCTCAGGTACGCTTCTTCCGTGCTTATGTTTATTTTCAGTTAGCCAAACGGCATGGTGGAGTCATTCTGTATGACGATCTTCCTACCTCTAATGACAAAGCACGCAGCACGGCAGCGGAAACATGGCAATTCATTGCAGATGACCTGGATTTTGCGGCAACCAATCTTCCTAAAGAATGGGATGCAGCCAACAAAGGACGAGTGACAAAAGGTGCGGCTTACGCATTGAAATCACGTGCTATGCTATATGCTGAGCGTTGGCAGGATGCTTATGACGCAGCTGATGAAGTAGAAAAGTTACAGTTGTATGATTTGGTGGACAACTATGCAGATGCTTGGAAAGGCAATAATAAAGAAGCTATTTTGGAATTTGACTACAATAAAGACAGTGGTCCGAACCATACCTTCGACCAGTATTACGTTCCGCAATGTGACGGCTACGACTTTGGTGCGCTGGGTACTCCGACACAGGAAATGGTAGAATCTTATGAAGATAAAAACGGAAACAAAGTAGACTGGTCCGAATGGCACGGCACTACCACCAAAGAACCTCCTTATGATCAGTTGGAACCTCGTTTTGCGGCTACTATTATTTATCGTGGCTGTACGTGGAAAGGCAGAGTGATGGATTGTAGCGTAGGTGGAACAAACGGTGCTTTCATGGCTTATCGTGAACAGTCATACTCCTATGGTAAAACAACAACCGGTTACTTCCTGCGTAAACTGTTGGATGAGAAACTGATTGACGTCAAAGGAACCAAAAGTTCTCAGGCATGGGTAGAAATCCGATTTGCTGAAGTTCTGTTGAATAAGGCTGAAGCAGCATACAGACTCAACAAAACCGGTGAGGCACAGTCTTTAATGAACCGTGTCCGCGGACGTCAGGGGGTAAATCTGCCGGGCAAGTCTTCCAGTGGTGAAACATGGTTCAATGATTATCGCAACGAACGTAAAGTTGAACTTGCATACGAAGGACATCTGTTCTGGGATATGCGCCGTTGGAAACTGGCACACATTGAGTATAACAACTATCGCTGCCACGGTCTCAAGATTACGAACGGTACGTACGAATACATTGATTGCGACGGACAAGATCGTAAGTTCCCACAGAAGTTATACGTTTTACCGGTACCGACTTCTGAAATAAAGAATAATGCGTTAATTGAGCAATATGATGAATGGAAATAACTAAAAGCTTAATACAATGAAAAATAAAATATTATCAATTGTTTCAGTCATTGCGTTTCTGATGGGTATGAGCGCATGCCATAGCCCGGAAGATTTCAATCCGACTGTTGAAAGGAACATAATCAATAACTTGACAGCATCCTTCCCGGATGATGACAGTGATGACAATAGTTTCACTAGTGAGATAGATTATACGAATCATGTGATTACCGTTGTATTTCCATATAACTATCCCAAACTCTCGGATAATGTTCTGCAACAGTCTGACCTGAAAAAGATGCGTGTGATCGCTGATCTGGACAATAATGTATATGTGTATCCTACATTATTATTTATGGATATGACGCAGGAAAACTTTATAACAGTGAAAGACCAGACCGGCACAAGCACCGAATATAAAGTTGTTGCAGAGATTCGTAAGAGCAATGAATGTGCAATCACGAAATTCAATCTAACAAGTTTGGGGCTGTCGGGAATCATCAATGAAAGTACCAAAACAATCTCTTTGATCAGTTTGGAAAGTATAGGGGAAATGCTGGCAGATGTTACCATTTCACATGGTGCGACCATCTCACCCGACCCCAGAACTGTTGCCCTAAACTATGATCAAGAACAAAAGTTGACCGTAACAGCTCAAAACGGTACTACCCAGTCTGTGTATACAGTGAAGAAGGAAATTCCGGAAAAGATTGCCGCAGGACTTCGCGCCAACAGTGCCAAACTGCTCTGGACTAAGAAACTTACAGATGTGGGTATCACAAGTACCAATATGGTAACGGGAATTGCCGTAACTAATGACTATGTAGTTATTAATGACCGCGGTAACAGCAACGCTATCTATCTGGACGGAAGAACAGGAGCTAATGTGGGAACTATAAACATAAGCAGTTTCGCAGGAAGTCTCACAAACTTCTATGCAACAGCTGATGACGGAGATAATATCTTATTCACCAACTTAGTACCGAACTCAGGTAACGTCTTTACCGTATGGAGAGTACGCGGTGTAAACGGAACTCCGGAGAAATATATTGAATTCAATGTAACTTCTGCTATCGGTAGAAAACTTTCAGTACAAGGTAGCCTGGATGGAGATGCCATTATCACAGCTCCTTACTATGGAACCTCCGGACAGTTTGCCCGCTGGCAAGTCGTTAATGGTGCGTTAAAATCACAAACTCCTGATCTGGTAGTATCTCAGGGACTAGGTTCATGGGGCGATAATGCCGATGTAATCTATTCTGATCCGACCGATCCGACAAGTGATTACTTTGCAGCATTCTACAGTACTCCACGAAATCTGTGCTGGTTCAATGGAAAAACCAATACAATCAGATATAACGGTCCGGAAGTCAGTGCCAACTGGATTCAAAACGCAGTAGATTATAAAGTCTTTAATAAAGTGGCATACGTACTTTCAAACTCTGTGAACAGCTTTACATGGGGCACAGATGATAGTATTTACCTATTCGATCTGGCGGGTAATTCATTAGATAATCAGCCGATAAACTTTGGAAGTGACGGCTTGGGTGTCAATGGCAATTACGGTGCCAAAGCATTGGGTAGTCAAAATGCAAATGGAACAGGTGACGTAGCTCTTAAAGTTTCATCCAATGGCTACTACTTATACATCTACTTCATGTTTACTAATGGATATGTAGGTTGCGTACAGTGCGACTGTATCGATATGTAATATAACCAGTAATGGATTCGGAAGCCTGTACCTTTTTCAGGTACAGGCTTTTTACTTCAACGATTAAGAACCATACAAAATGAATATCAGAAAAAACAGATTAAAAATAGTTTTGGGAGGAATAGCTGTCTGTATGTGCATGGCATGCGGTGGCAGTGATACCAAAGATTATTGGGGAGACACCAGCAACGGCGGAAAGGAAGAACCGACAGAGAACCCTAACGCCTCCAAACCTCGATATATCTGGATTGATGCAGCTGCCAACTTCCCCGATTTCGCTAATAGTAAAGAAAATATAGCCCGTGATCTGGCATTAGCCAAAGATGCCGGTTTTACAGATATTGTGGTAGATGTGCGTCCCACTACAGGTGATGTACTATTCAAAACCAATATTGTAGATCAGGTTAAATTCATGTATGCCTGGATTGGAAGCAACTACACAAAGGTAGAACGTACAGCTACATGGGATTACTTGCAAGCCTTTGTTGACGAGGCACGCAAACAAGGGCTCCGCATTCATGCTGCCATCAACACATTTGTAGGTGGAAATCAGATTGACGGAGGAACTGGGTTACTGTACAGAGACCAGTCCAAAGCAGAATGGGCTACGCAAATGAATATGCAGACAGGGATTGTGAGTGTGATGAATACCAGTGAAAGTACTAAATTCTTTAATCCTGCCCATCCCGAAGTACAGACCTTTCTTTGCGATTTACTGAAAGACCTTGCAAGCTACGATCTCGATGGCATTTTCTTAGACAGAGGTCGTTTCCTCAATCTACAAACTGACTTTTCCGAAGAATCCCGTAAACAGTTTGAAGAATATATGGGAGGCATCAGAATTCAAAACTATCCGGATGACATTTTACTACCGGGTGCTTCCAGTCTTCCTGCCACCTATCCTAAATATTTGACTAAGTGGCTGGAATTCCGTGCAAAAGTGATTTATGACTTTATGCAGAAAGCACGCACTGCTGTAAAAGGAGTGAAACCCGGCATCAAATTCGGAGTTTATGTAGGCGGCTGGTATTCTACCTATTATGATGTAGGTGTCAACTGGGCAGCTTCCACTTATGATACCTCGCGTTATTACAACTGGGCGACAAGCAAATATAAAAATTACGGCTATGCCGCCTGTATGGATCAAATACTGATCGGTGCCTATGCCTCACCGCTAAAGGTACACGGTACGACGGAATGGACTATGGAAGGTTTCTGTTCATTGGCTAAAGATAAAATAAAAGGAGAATGCCCCATTGTAGCCGGAGGTCCGGATGTAGGAAATTGGGATACCAATAATCAGGCTACTCAAGAACAAGAAAATCAGGCAATCGTACAATCTGTAAAAGCCTGTATGAATGTTTGCGACGGATATTTTCTGTTCGACATGATTCATCTGAAGAAAGCCGATCAATGGCAATATGCCAAAGAAGGCATCAAACTCGCAATTGAATAAAAAAGAATAACCGACACATTAGAATATGATCGTATGAGAAAAATAACAATAGTACTTTTATCAAGTCTGTTAATCATTGCATTGGGAGCATGCAAAAGCACAGTTCCCAAAGTGGAAAATGCCAAGCCCGCTTTGATGTGGTTTGATGCGGAAGCAAACTTTGAACGCTTCAGCAATCCTGACTCCATTGATTATTATCTGACAAAAATAAAATCATTAGGTTTCACCCATGCTATCGTTGATGTACGTCCCATCACCGGAGAAGTACTGTTCGATACGGAGTTTGCTCCTAAAATGCGTGAATGGCATGGATATGAACGCAAAGACTTCGATTACTTGGGACATTTCATCAAAAAAGCCCATGAACTGGGTATAGAGGTACATGCTTCACTCAATGTCTTTGTCGCAGGACACAATTATTTCGACCGTGGATTAGTCTATTCCACGCATCCAGAATGGGCATCGACAGTATACACTCCGGAAGGAATCACTTCCATCACCAACGAAAAGAAGAAATATTCGGCAATGGTTAATCCTGTCAATGAGGAGTTTCAGACACATATATTGAATGTTCTCAAGGATTTAGTGAAACGTTATCCCGATCTGGATGGATTGATGCTGGACCGTGTACGCTATGATGGTATAACGGCAGACTTTTCAGACCTCTCCCGTCAGAAGTTCGAAGCGTATATCGGGCAGAAAGTAGAAAAGTTTCCGGAAGACATCTTCGAATGGAAAAAGGACGAGAATGATAAATACTATCCCGAACGCGGAAAACATTTCCTGAAATGGATTGAATGGCGCACCAAGAACATCTACGACTTCATGGCCCGTGCCCGGAATGAAGTAAAGAAAGTGAATCCGGATATTTCTTTCGGTACATACACCGGAGCATGGTATCCTTCTTATTATGAAGTAGGCGTAAACTTTGCGAGCAAGAAATACGATCCGAGCGAAGATTTTGACTGGGCTACTCCCGAATACAAGAATTACGGTTATGCCGAACTGATGGACTTATATACTACCGGAAATTATTATACCGATATCACCATAGAAGAATCTCTGAAAAACAAGAAGAGCGTATGGAACGAAACAGATTCACAGGCACAAAGCGGCACGTGGTATTCTGTTGAAGGTTCTTGTCAGAAATTACGCAATATCATGAAAGATAATAAATTTATGGGTGGTATTCTGGTAGACCAATTCTATGACAATCCCGCCAAATTATCCGCAACCATAGAAATGAACCTGAAAGCTTCCGATGGACTGATGGTATTCGACATTGTACATATCATCAACAAAGGATTATGGAAAGAAGTTGAAAACGGAATGAGAGCCGGAGGAGCTCTGAAGTAAAATCGAAAGAATACGCTATGAATATGAAAAGATTCTCAATTATCTCCCTTTTGTTATGGATAGGCATTCTGGCATTTGCCTCGGGAAAGCCAAAAGTAATGTGGTTAGACTGTTCGGCTAATTTCCAACGTTTCAGCTACCCCGATTCAATCCGCTTCTATGTAGACAAATGTCATGAAGCAGGTATCACGCATCTGGTATTGGACATTAAAGACAATACGGGTGAAGTATTATATCCCAGCAAATATGCCGCACAGAAGAAGAACTGGAAAAACTTCGACCGTCCGGATTTTGACTTTATCGGTACCTTTATCGAAGCTGCTCATGCCCGCAATATGATCATCTTTGCCGGAATGAATATATTTGCTGACGGACAGAATATCGTGAAACGTGGCGCCATCTTCGATAAACACAAAAAGTGGCAGGCTACCAATTATGTACCGCGCAAAGGACTGCTCCCTGTAACGGAAATAGAAGGAAAGCCTACCATGTTCCTGAATCCGGCACTGAAAGAGGTGCAGAAGTATGAGATTGATGTGATCAAAGAAGTTGTTCGGAATTATGCATTTGACGGCATCATGCTTGACCGTGCACGATATGATTGTATTGATTCGGACTTTTCTCCTGAGTCAAAGAAGATGTTTGAGAAATTCATCGGAAAGAAAGTTGAGAAGTTTCCGGAGGATATTTTTGAATGGCGCCCTAATGCCGAAGGAGGCATAGACCGTGTGGGTGGCCCATACTATCATCAATGGCTGACGTGGAGAGCTTCTGTTATATATAACTTTATAAAAGATGTACGTACTTCCATCAAAAAGATAAAGCCGGAATGTATGTTGGCTGCTTATACTGGTGCATGGTATCCTACTTACTTTGAGGTAGGTGTCAACTGGGCAAGCCGTAATTATGATGTCAGCAAGGACTTCAGTTGGGCTACTCCCGACTATAAAAATTATGGCTTTGCAGAGTTACTGGATTTCTATACGAATGGCAATTACTACTGGAATGTAACGCTGGACGATTATTATAAATCTTCCGGTAAATTTAAGAATGAAACAGACAGCGAGTTTTCTACCGGAGAATATTTATGTGTAGAAGGCGGTTGCAAATATTCCAAATACTTGCTGAAAGATGCGGTGCCAGTATGCGGCGGTCTGTATGTAGAAGACTACAAACGGGACGTAAACCAATTCCAGAAAGCAGTCCGTATGAACTTGAAAGAATCGGACGGTGTGATGATTTTCGACATTGTACACATTATCCGCAACGGATGGTGGGACGAACTAAAAGAAGCACTGGACGAAACTAAGCCGGATGAAGCGCGAATGATCAAAGGAACCGTTACTTGCGATGGCAAAGGTATAGCCAATGTGGTAGTGACAGACGGACAGCGTTGTGTCACTACAGACAAGAACGGTATTTACCATCTACCCAATCTCGGAAACACACGCTTTGTATATATCACGACTCCTGCCGGATACTTGACGGATTGTGAACAGACGATTCCCCGATTCTATCAGGAAATTGACCTGAACGAGACGAATGAGTATAATTTCCGTCTGAAGAAGAATCCTAAAGACGACAGTAAACACTTGTTTGTGCTAGAAGCGGATGTACAGGCCGGTCTGAAAGAGCACTGGGATCTGTACGCTCCCATTGTCGATGACTATAAACAGTTAATCGATCAGTATTCGGATCGTGATGTATTCGGTCTGAATTGTGGAGACATCTTTTGGGACACACCGGCCACATTCTTTCCACCTTATATCGATAAGGCAAAGAAACTGGATATCCCCATATATCGTGCAATCGGTAATCATGATATGGATTGTAATGGAGCTACTCATGAAACGTCGTACCGGACTTTCGAAGGATATTTCGGCCCTACCCACTACTCATTCAATAAAGGAAATGCCCACTATATTGTTATCAACAACAACTTTTATGTAGGACGTGAATACTTCTATATCGGCTATGTAGATGAAACAACTTTTAAATGGTTGGAAGAAGATCTGTCTTATGTCCCTAAAGGTACATTAGTCTTTTTCATAACGCATATTCCTACGAGAATAACGGAACAGAAAAGGCCATTTAATTACGACTATGCCATGTTGGCAGGAGAAACGATCAATGCTGAGGCGGTTCATCAATTATTGGATGGCTATGAAACACACTTCCTGACGGGCCATCTTCATTCCAACTCGAACATTGTATTCAACGATCATCAAATGGAGCACAATACGGCTGCCGTATGTGGTATCTGGTGGCATGCGGATGTCTGTATCGACGGCACCCCACAAGGATACGGAGTCTACGAAGTAGACGAAAACCAAGTGAAATGGTACTACAAAAGTGCCGGTCATCCGAAAGATTACCAGTTTCGAAGCTATGCTGCAGGAACATCAAAGGAATTCCCCAAAGATATTATTGCCAATGTCTGGAACTGGGATAAAAATTGGAAAGTAGAATGGCTGGAAAACGGAAAAGTGATGGGTACCATGACTCAATATACCGGAGTCGACCCGTATGCGCATCAAGTATGTACAGACAAAAAAAGAACCATGCAGAGCTGGATATCAGCAGCAAGTACAGGACACATGTTCCGTGCCACTCCCCGTAATCCGAAAGCTAAAATAGAGATCAGAGTAACAGACCGTTTCGGTAAAGTGTATCAGCAAAACGTTTCTAAATAAAGATTCATGAAGTATATCATATACCACCTATGGATTATCAGCCTGCTATTCCCATTGGGAATGCAGGCCAAAGTCAGGTTAACTTCGATCTGGGGTGATAACATGGTGTTGCAACAACAATCGGAAGTGACCTTCCACGGCAAAGCCTCTGCCAATAGTAAAATTACGATTGAAGCATCATGGAATCATCGGAAGCTAACAACCCGAAGTGACCAGCATGGAAATTGGAATATTCAACTTCCTACTCCGGCAGCAGGGGGCCCCTATACTATTACATTCTCTGACGGTGAGGCGCTTACATTAAAGAACATCTTACTGGGGGAAGTTTGGTTCTGTTCCGGCCAATCGAATATGGAAATGCCTGTCAGAGGCTTTCGGGGACAGCCGGTTTATGGTTCACAACCCTATATCGTAGCTGCCGACTCCAAACGGGAATTACGTTTGTTTACAGTCAAAAGAGATTGGAGTACGACTCCTAAGGAAGAAGGTATTACGGGATATTGGTCGGAACTTTCTCCCAAAGAAGTCGGAGACTTTAGTGCTACCGCTTATTTTTTCGGAGACTTACTACAACGTTCATTGGATATTCCTGTCGGACTGATTCATTGCTCATGGAGTGCTTCCAAGATAGAGACTTGGATGGATAAAGAGACACTGTCACAATTTCCGGAAATTCAATTACCGGATATTGAACAAACCAAGTTCGACTGGCCTGCGGGTACACCTACTTTATTATGGAATGCAATGGTAAATCCGTGGAAGGGATTTCCTGTCAAAGGAGTCATCTGGTATCAGGGAGAGTCCAATTCTGCTGATCCCGCTCTTTATAAAAAGCTCTTTCCCGCAATGGTCGCTCAGTGGAGAGAATTCTTTCATAATCCTGCAATGCCTGTATACTATGTCCAGATCACTCCATGGCAGGCCGAAGGTAAAGATAGGCTTGATCGTGCATGGTTCCGTCAATGCCAGCTGGAATTAATGCAAGAAGTTCCTAATGTTGGTATGGTCACAACGACGGATGCAGGAAGTGAAAAATTCATTCATCCTCCCTACAAAATTAAAGTCGGTCAGCGCCTTGCTTACTGGGCTCTGGCCAAGACTTATGGCAAAGAAGGTTTTCTGTATGCAGGCCCTTTGTATAAAAGCCATCAATTGAAAGAGAATGTAGTAGAAATCACTTTTGAACATGGCAGTGATGGACTGATCCCTGAAAATCAAAAGTTGAGGGGATTTGAACTTGTAGACGAAAAGGGAAATATCGTACCGGCAGAAGCGGAAATAATCAATGGTTCTGCCCGTGTGAAAGTATGGAATGATTCGGTGCCTCATCCTGTAGAAGTGCGTTATTGTTTCCGCAATTATATGGAAGGTGATCTTTTCAATAATGCGGAAATACCTGCTTCTCCATTTCGGGCCGTAATACATTAATTAAATGAAAATTATGAATAACAACAGTACACGAGCTTCTTCTTTGGATGCCCTGCGTGGGTATGCTATTCTGACAATGGTTCTCTCCGGCAGCGTTGCCTGGGGAGTGCTTCCCGGATGGATGTATCATGCTCAGGTAGGTCCCCGCTCCAACTTTGTGTTTGATGGTTCTATATATGGGATCACTTGGGTTGATCTGGTGTTTCCTTTTTTCCTGTTTGCAATGGGAGCTGCTTTCCCTTTTTCAATAGGTAACAAATACAGAAAGGGCAGCTCCCGCCGGAGAATTATATACGACAGCCTTTTAAGAGGTTTCCGGCTGACTTTCTTCGCTATTTTTATTCAGCATATATATCCGTGGGTAGTATCTTCTCCCCAGGATGTTCGCTCATGGCTCATTGCATTGGGAGGTTTTGCCTTGATGTTTCCCATGTTCATGAGGATTCCGTTCAAAATGCCGGAATACGTAAGGATGCTGATTAAAATACTGGCTTATGCAACGGGAGTGTTCATGCTGCTGAATATCAACTATGCCGATGGACGGACATTCAGTCTGGGCTACAGTAATATTATCATTCTGGTATTGGCCAATATGGCCATTTTCGGCTCACTGATTTATACATTAACGATCAATAAGCCATGGATTCGTATAGCAATATTGCCTTTTATCATGGCAGTGTTCTTGGGAAATGAAAACGCAGAATCATGGAATCATAGCCTGATGGCATTCTCGCCCTTACCGTGGATGTATAAGTTCTCCTATCTGAAGTATCTGTTTATCGTAATTCCCGGCAGCATTGCCGGAGAATATCTGCATGAGTGGTTACACTGCAAAAACACGATGCCCGTAAACGACAATAAAGACGAACGCAAAAGAATGCCATGGATACTCTTATTGACCATCGGACTGATCGTATTCAATTTATACGGACTTTATATGCGTTATCTTTTTCTCAATTTAGTGGGTACAATCGCTATATTATGCGTTCTCTACATTCTCTTGCAGGTGGAAGGAAAAAACACCGGTTATTGGTATAAACTCTTCAGAGCAGGAACTTATCTGATATTATTAGGGCTGGCTTTTGAAGCTTACGAAGGGGGAATCCGGAAAGATCCTTCTACGTACAGTTATTACTTCCTTGCATCGGGACTTGCCTTTATGGCGATGATTGCATTTTCTATTATGTGCGACATTTATTCTTGGTCCCGATTGACCCGTCCATTGGAATATGCAGGGCAGAATCCGATGATTGCATACGTATCCACCCAGTTGGTAGTATTACCTCTATTGAATCTGGCAGGACTGGGAACCTATCTTTCCTATCTGGATCAAAATGCCTGGCTGGGCTTTTTACGGGGAGTCATCATAACTTCTCTGGCTTTATTAATAACCATATTATTTACTAAATTAAAATGTTTTTGGAGGACTTGAATCATGTTAATCAAACGTCTATATTTTATAGCAACAGCACTGCTTGCCTTCTCTATATGTTCATGTGGAGAAAGCTATCCTGATCATCCGTGGGAATGGGATCAGGAAACTGAAGAGGAAGAATCGAATCCTGATATAGTATCACAAGGATGGACGACAGCCGATAATTTCGGAAGTCTTCCGGACTATATTCACATCTATAAATCACCTGAAAATCTGGCGGGAAAGAAGGCGATTGCCTACATAGCTGTCGCAGATATGAGTAAAGCTAAATTTGAAGTTCTGGGCGACATCGCTTTCTCACAGGAAGCCAATGGATATGGAGGTAAATCGATACATACCCCTTCGGAGTTTTATGAATCTTCCAAGGCACCGGTAGTCATCAATGGAGGATTGTTCTTTTACAGTGCCGGATTCTATTATTCGCAAAATCTAGTGATTCGTGAAGGGCAGTTACTGGCACCCAATCAGAACTACTATTCAAAAGACTGGGTAACTATGTGGTATCCGACTTTAGGAGCCTTCTGCCAAATGAAGGACGGAACATTTCAAACGACATGGACTTATCAAGCATCCGACGGAATTAATTATTGCTATCCCGCCCCTGCTGATAACGATATAAACAAGGATCCGTTGCAGGCTCCGTCATCTACTTTCCCCAACGGCGCAAAAGCATTGGAGGCTACCACCGGTATCGGAGGTGTCACAGTTTTACTGCGTGCAGGAGAGATTAAAAACACGTATGTAGAAGAAATGCTGGATATTTCTGCAGCTTCCAATCAACCTCGTACCGCAATTGGTATAACAACTAACAAAAAAATGATTATCTTTGTGTGCGAAGGCAGAAACATGACAGAAGGAGTAGCAGGACTGACCACTGCCAACGTAGCTAAAGTAATGAAAGATCTGGGATGTACGGAAGCGCTGAATCTTGACGGAGGCGGTTCATCGTGCATGCTGGTCAATGGCAAAGAAACCATTAAAGGCAGTGACGGCAAACAAAGGAAAGTGCTGACCGCTGTCGGAATTAAATAGATGATGAAACAATTCTTTTTTTTCACAATGTTGTGCCTGTTCGGCATTCAGTTACAGGCACAACAAATGACGTACCATGATGCGTCATGCTTTCCTCTTTTAGGAAAAGCAACACAAGACACAGGGGCAAGATATGAGAGACTACCGGATTCTCTCAAAAACATTTCTCGTCCCCCTTTATGGAATTTGAGTCGTAATTCGGCAGGAATGGCGATACGATTTCGTAGTAACTCTACCCGAATAGCGTTGAAATGGGAGAATCTCTTTAATAACCATATGAATCATATGACCGATGTAGGAATAAAAGGTCTTGATTTATATTGTTGGGAAGAGAACGGTCAGTGGAGATTTGTCAATAGTGCACGTCCTAATGGAAAAACAAATCAAGCTACCGTTATCGCCAATATGCAGCCTAAAGAAAGGGAATATATGCTATATCTTCCTCTTTATGACGGACTTGTGTCACTGTCTATAGGAGTCGATTCTTTATCTTCCATTGATCAGCCTCAGATTAATTATCCGATCCGTGAGAAACCAATTGTATTCTATGGAACCAGCATCCTGCAAGGAGGCTGTGCTTCACGTCCCGGAATGGCACATACCAATATCATATCAAGAAGGTTGAACCGAGAATGCATTAATCTTGGTTTTAGTGGTAACGGACAACTTGACCTTGAAGTCGCAAGAGTCATGGCGGAAGTGGATGCCGGTGTCTTCGTTTTGGATTTTGTACCCAATGCTTCAGTAGAACAGATGAAAGAACGTATGGAAACTTTTTACCGGATCATTCGCAACAAGCATCCGAAAACTCCGATTGTATTTATAGAAGACCCTATTTTTACTCATACATTATTTGATCAGAGAGTAGCTCATGAAGTAACAAGGAAGAATCAAACATTGAATGAGATTTTCAATTCACTCAAGAAGAAGGGGGAAAAAGATATATATTTGATTCATTCGGAAAAGATGATAGGAGAAGATGGTGAGGCTACGGTTGATGGCATTCATTTTACCGACTTGGGAATGATAAGATATGCCAATTTGATAACTCCATTCATAAAAAAAATGATAAAGCGATAGGGTCTATGAATTTATCGTTTTCATCCGGCTACATTTAAGCATTAAAACAGTAGATTTATAAGATGTTATTTAATCTACTGTTTTAATTTTCTGAATATCTCTCAACGCATATCAACTCAACCTAAATGAATATTCATGGCTGATTCTACGAAATTCGAAACCTTCGGCATTTATTGAAGGATGTTCCAATAAAGCTCCATTTTCTCCAGTTTCTCTAGATTCAATCAGCTTATATCTTCCAAAAGATTTTTGGGCGCTTGAAACCTTTGAATCTTCATCAGGTTTAATAAGATATGATATCAAGCATACTTTACGCTTATATCGATTTATAAAAGCAGAAATAGAAGGAACAGCCCTGATTGTTCTTAACGTTTCCAACAATTGTATTTCCGCTTTTTCATATTTTCCACCGGGATAGATCACGTTTTTATCCTTATCAAGTATAGGCTTAGATAAGTTCTCAATATTTTTTTTGGTAGATGTTTGTTCGTTTAAGATATAAAAACTATCACAACTGCCTCCTGTCTCGTGCAAAATAAAATCACACCTCTTCCTTCCGGTTTCAAATTTT
Organism: Bacteroides sp. AM23-12; assembly: GCF_003434395.1. Classification (NCBI taxonomy): domain Bacteria; kingdom Pseudomonadati; phylum Bacteroidota; class Bacteroidia; order Bacteroidales; family Bacteroidaceae; genus Bacteroides; species Bacteroides sp. AM23-12. Next base: position 1,937 of record NZ_QTLF01000050.1, on the reverse strand, counting down.
GTTCCCTTCAGGCCTATTAGATACGCTTCATAATTAATAACCTGAACTTCTGTCCGATTACTATGATCGAAAGAAATATTCCCAGTCTTATAATCCACGATAGATGGCAGACCTCTGTCTGTCAAATCAAAGTGCTCTTCAGCAGTAATCTCATATGGAACATCAACAATGGTACGATGTAATTTATAATGTGACGGTAGTTCCCGTTTTAGTAAGTCAATCATTGTATCTCATCTAATTTATCGTACTCATTGTATATCTCGTTAATATCATCCGATAGGTAATCCGTGTTTATCAGATGGGCATTTTGAACTTTAATGCTTTTTACCATCCCATGCTCTACTACATATACCTCAGTCTTATGATAGTCCAATGCTGCATTTTCTATTTTCACCCCTTTGTCAAATGCTTTAAGCAAAAGATTCAAATGATTAATGATATATGGACTATGAGTAGCCAAAGTCAATGTCATATATTTATTTCCGTTCAAGCATTTATCTATAAGCATATTTAATGATGAACGCTGGGCTGTAGGAAACATACTCAGTTCCGGTTCTTCAATCATCAGATGTATGGAACGGTTGGCAATATCACCGATATTCATATCATGTCTGAAAGATGATAAACTATCATTTTTGCCCAATAGAGTAACTATAGAAGAATTAAATCCGTGTACCAGATCAAAATGTTTTGAGAAATATTCAGCGATCACAGCAAGGGGTGTCATCGTTTGAATGCCAGAAGATGCATCTTCAAAATGAATTTTATAAGTGTCATTTACATTGCTGATAAAGAATTGTCTGCTTCCATTCTGAGCTTTCTTTTCATAGTAGCGAACACCTAAATAAGGCATTTCCAGCTCCTTTATCACTTCTGTAGCTTTTTTAAAGTCTTGAAAGGTCTCGGTAAAATAGAATCCCAACGCTGCTCCATCACTCAAATTTGCTAATAAAGGAGCTATAGCTCCCCGTTTATCAGAGAAAAATGAGATCTTCTCCAATGATAAATTCTCGCTGCTGATTATTTTTCTTGTTCCTTTTAGTCCTTTCTGTGGAGTATAGGTTATATTACAATCTCCTTTGCTATAAACTATTTCAGTATCATTTTTGACATAATCTGTCATCCCACCATTACGTAGATATTCAGAAATGCTTAAATCTATGGTTTTATCAATAACATTACCCAATTTCAAGTATGAACGAAGATTTATTTGCTTACACATATGTCTCATCATAGCCAGCACCTTTAAAATGGTACTTTTTCCACTACCTGATTCACCAATAAAGAAAGTGAATGGTTTGATATTATCTAATTTGACATCCTTTATTGGACCAAAGGATTTAATACTGAGATATTCTTTTTGTTCCATTATTTATATAATTCTTTATTATAGAGTAAAGGTAGTCTTTTTTTCGAGAACAACTTCATTTCAATGTTACTAAAATGATTCTACAAAAATAATAAAAAACTTTTTAGCTATAATTACTTTCATTTTTTTACAACGGACAAAACATACATAGTAAAATAAAAACTCATAACAAATAGTTTCTGTTTATTGACTTATTATCAACAATACTCAGTTGATCCCAGAATCTTTTTACTAAAAATTTCAAACTGACATCCTATATCACAGGAAAGCTTGTTACATCGTATATATAAATTGACAATTTATATATATTCATGTTTTTTATCGAGTAATTTGAATATAACGATAAAAAGTAACAAATTACACTTATATACATTTTACCTTCTTATTTTTCTATATTTAACTAAAAAGAGGAGCTTTACTAGCTTCATCTGTATACTATAGTTAATTTAAGCCAAGTTCTCGTAGGACTAGTCAACACTCTGACCACTGTTCTTGCTCTTGTAATCATCGACAGGGTCGGGCGCAAGCAACTGGTCTATTACGGAGTTTCGGGGATGGTTGTCTCCCT